>JAKAXG010000764.1 GCA_021827225.1 Actinomycetes bacterium
CGTCGGGATCAGAGCCCCGAGGCCCTTACCTAACCCGCTGCGGCGCGCCACCGCTCACCTCCTTGGCCAGCTCGCGATAAGCGATGGCCCCTCTGGACGAGGAATCGAAAGTAATGACCGGCTGGCCGAACGAGGGGGCCTCGGACAGACGGACCGTCCGGGGCACCACGTTGCGACACACCCGGGCACCGAAGTGCTCCCGGACCTCACCGGCCACCTGCTCGGCCAGCTTGGTCCGGGCGTCGTACATGGTGAGGACGATGGTGCTGACCTCGAGCCGGTTGTTGAGGTTGGCCTGCACCAGGTTGACGTTTCGCAGGAGCTGACCCAGTCCTTCCAGGGCGTAGTACTCGCACTGGATGGGCACCAGCACCTCGCCCGCCGCGGCCAGGGCGTTGACGGTCAGCAGGCCCAGCGACGGCGGGCAGTCGATCAGTATGAAATCGAAGTCGGCCTCGACGCTCTCGAGCGCCCGGCGCAACCGCAACTCCCGGCTGAATACCGGCACCAGCTCGATCTCCGCCCCGGCCAGGTCGATGGTGGCCGGCACGATGAACAGGTTGCGAAGTGACGTCGGCTCGATGGTGTCCTCGATCGGAACGTCGTGCAGGATGACGTCGTAGACGCTCGAGTCCAGGTTGCGGGCGTTGACCCCGAGCCCGGTGGTGGCGTTGCCCTGCGGGTCGAGGTCGACCACCAGCACCCGGTAGCCCAGCTCGGCCAGGGCCGCTCCCAGGTTCACGGTGGTGGTGGTCTTGCCCACCCCACCTTTCTGGTTGGCTACCGCCAGGCATCGGGGCAGCGGGTGATTGGCCGCCCCGGGATGGCGCCCCGGAGCTGTCGACTCCACCGGCTCGAGAGGGGCAATGCTGCGCAGCTCGCTGGCAATCTGCTCGGCGAAGGGCGACGCCCCGGGAGCCTGCTCGGCCCGGGCGACCGCCTCGCCGGGGGCCGGGCCGCTCATCGACCCGGGCGCCTCGGCGGCGCCTGGCCCGGCGGTGGAATGATCTGGCGCCGGCCCCATCGGCTCGTCGGCTGTGTCCGCCTCCGACCCCCAGGGTGACTCGGGGCGGCTGGGCTCGGAGACATCCCGCTCGGGGGCGCTGAGGTCCGGGCTGTTCGGCTGCGGGCCGTTCGACTCCCGGCTGTCGGAGTCGGTGATCGCAGCGGCCAGATGATCAGCCTGGGGCTCGTCGGCCGGGCTCTCGATGGTGTCGTGCGGCGCAGCGGCACCCGGTTCTACCTCGTCTTTGGCCGGCTGCGACGGCTCGAGCGGCGCGGTGAGGGCGTGATCCTCATCCGAGCGATCGGCGCCGGCGCCGAAGGCACTACCGGCTCGCAGGCGGTCGAAGATCGACTTGGCCCGGTCCTGGTCGTTGTCGGGCTCAGTCACAGCCCTCCATCATTGGTCCCTGGCTGATGCAAATCAAGGACCCCAGCGTATGTTCCACGTGAAACGAGTTGGGACTTCCGCTTGAGGTTTCACGTGAAACGCAATCACCGTTGGCGGTCTGCACCAGGCGAGGTAGGCCCACTGGTCTCGCTCCGGGGAGATGATCTGGGCCTGGCAAGCTCCGCCGCCAGGGCAGGGACCGTAATGAAAGCCCGGAAAAGGGGGAGCCCTCCGGGCTACGGTCCGGCCCGCGCTGGCCCGGCTGACCGCGTCCTGGCGCGAGGGAGCGTCGGGGCGGCCGCCCTCAGGGATCAGCTGACTCCGGATGGTCCGCGGCCCCCGGGGTGCGGACGCGGCTGGCGGGGGGGCGACGTGCGCATCTGCAAGGCCACTCGACTTGTCTGGCTGGAGCGACCTCTGCCGCCCGGACCAGGTAGGCGAGGCAGGATGTCGGCCGGGGAGCGGTTCCGGCGAGCAGGCCACGGGCCTACGGCTCCTTTCGGGCTCCACTGCGAACGTCGCGTGACCGAGCTACCGAGCTACCGAGCTACCACGGCCGGTATGACAACATGCCCCGGTGAAGCGGCACCTGCTCGACGCTGTACCCGGTGTGCGCTGGATTCCCGAGCGCAGCACCGGGGTCGGTGCCCTTGTCCTGGCCGGGTCGAGCGGGCGGATCGACAGCGCCCGAGCGCGGCTGCTGGCCGACCACGGAGCGCTTGCAGAGTCGCTTCAATGGTTCGGCGCTGAAGGGCAACACCCCGGCCCGTGGGAGATTCCGATCGAGCTGTTCATCGAGCGTGTGCGCGATCTACGGCAGCACTGCGATCGGGTCGTGGTCCTCGGGACCTCTTTCGGGTCGGAGGCCGCCCTCCTGGCCGGCGTTCATTGCGACGACGTCGCCGCTGTCGTGGCCTTCGCTCCGTCCGATGTCGTGTGGGGCGGCCTGGCCGCGGACGGGCGGTTGACGTCCCACTGGACGCTTCACGGCGAACCGCTTCCATACGTACCGTTCATCGACGGCTGGTAACCCCGGAGCGACCCCCGGCCTTTGTCGACTTCTATCGCCGGTGCCGGGAGCAGTTTGCCGGCCAGCTGGCCGAAGCGGCTATCCCGGTCGAGCGCATCCCGAAGGTCATCGTCGTCGCCGGCGGAGACGACCGAGTG
>JAKAXG010000063.1 GCA_021827225.1 Actinomycetes bacterium
TCGCGGGTGACCCGCCGGGCGGTGAGGAAGCTGTCGCGGTCTGACACCATCACCACCCGGTCGGCGACGGACCGGTCGTAGGCGTCGGGCCAGAAATCCTCGCCGATGCCCTCCACCAGGTACGGCCGGCCCGACCCGCCCGAGTACACCGACCCCTCCGGGTCGGCGCCGATCACCTTCACCGCGGGATTCTGGGCCTTCAGGTAGCGGCCGATGCCGGAGATGGTCCCGCCGGTGCCGATGCTGGCCACCAGGTGGGTGACCCGGCCGGACGTCTGGCGCCAGATCTCCGGGCCGGTGCTGCGCACGTGGGACTCCGGATTGTGGGCGTTCGAGTACTGGTCCGGCTGGAAGGCGCCGGGGGTGGTGCGGGTCAGCCGCCGGGCCACCGAGTAGTAGGAATCGGGGTGCTCGGGGTCCACCGCGGTGGGGCAGACCACCACCTCGGCGCCGTAGGCGCGCAGCAGGGCCACCTTCTCCTTGGCGATCTTGTCCGGCATGGTGAAGATGCACCGGTAGCCCCGCCGGGCGGCCACCAGCGCCAGCCCCACCCCGGTGTTGCCGGAGGTGGGCTCCACGATGGTGCCTCCCGGCTCCAGCAGGCCTGCCCGCTCGGCGGCCTCCACCATGGCCAGGGCGGGCCGGTCCTTGACGCTGCCCCCCGGGTTGAGGAACTCCAGCTTGGCGAACAGCTGGCCGGGCAGGTCCCGGCCGATGCGGTCCATCCGGACCAGCGGGGTGTTGCCGATGAGGTCGAGCAGCGACGACGCCGCCTCGATCGGCGGCCCCGGGTCGGTGAGGCGGTCCACCTCGATGCCGGCGTCCACCGCCACGTCGCCGTCGGTGAACACCGTCACCGGCAGGCCGGCCCGGTGCAGCTGCCCGGCCGTCTCGGCCACCCACACCGGCCCGTCGCCGGTCTCGGGGCCCACCACCCCGACCGACCGGGGGATGTGGGCGCGCAGCTCGCCGATGGTGGTCGAGTCCAGCGGGCCGTGGGCGATGTCCACCCGGCGCCGGGCCCGCCCGGCCAGACGGGCGGGGACCTCGGCCCGGTCGATGACGAGGAGCACATCCATACGGGCACCCATATTGGTCCCGCGGCGGCCGGGCGGTTGTACCTTTGCCCTGTGAACCCGAACTACCCGCCCGAGGCCGAGCAGTACCGAGAGAAGGTCCGGGCCTTCCTGGCGGAGCACCTGCCGGCCGACTGGAGCGGCATCGGCGCCCTCGACCCCGAGGCCGCCCGCCGATTCACCGCCGAGTGGCGGACCACCCTGTACGAGAACGGGCTGCTGGCGCCGTCGTGGCCCAAGGAGTACGGCGGTGGCGGGCTGTCGTCGCTGGAGCAGGTGGTCCTGGTCGAGGAGTTCTACCGGGCCGGGGTGCCGACCGGCGGGACCAACGACACCTTCAGCATCCAGATGGTCGGCAACACCATCCTCCACTGGGGTAGCGAGGAACAGAAGAGGTACTTCCTGCCCCGGGCCCTCTCCGGGGAGCACGTGTGGTGTCAGGGGTACTCCGAGCCGGGCGCCGGCTCGGATCTGGGCAGCCTGGGAACCCGGGCGGTGCTCGACGGGGACGAGTGGGTGGTCAACGGGCAGAAGATCTGGACCTCGGCGGCGCAGTACGCCAACTGGATCTTCGTGCTGACCCGCACCGAACCGGACGCGCCCAAGCACAAGGGCATCACTTTCCTGCTCGTCCCGATGGACCAGCCGGGCGTCGAGGTCCGCCCGATCAGGATGATGACCGGGATGTCGGAGTTCAACGAGACGTTCTTCACCGACGCCCGGACCGCCAAGGACAACGTGGTCGGCCAGGTCAACGCCGGCTGGGCGGTGGCCATGACCCTGCTCGGCTACGAGCGGGGAGAAGCGGCGGCCACCTTCCCGATCATGTTCCGCGCCGAGCTCGACCGCCTGCTGGAGCTGGCCCGCTCGACCGGGGCGGCGGCGGACCCGCGCATCCGCCAGCGGCTGGCCTGGTGCTACAGCAAGGTGGAGATCATGCGCTTCCTGGGCATGCGCACGCTGACCAAGTTCCTGGCCGGGGCCGAGCCCGGACCGGCGGAGTCGTCGTTCAAGCTGTACTGGAGCGAGTACCACAAGGTCGTCACCGAGCTGGCGGTGGACATCCTCGGGGCGGCCGCCCTCACGCCGACCGGGCGGATGTCGACCGGTTTCCAGGCCGACGACGTGGGCGCGCCCAACGACAGCGCCTCATGGGTCACCACCTTCCTCATGTGCCGGGCCGGCACCATCTATGCCGGCTCGTCCCAGATCCAGCGCAACATCCTCGGCGAGATGGTTCTTGGGCTGCCGAAGGAGCCCCAGCCGGCCGGTCAGGCGCGCAGCTGGAGGGAGGCGCAGGCGGCTTCCCCGGCGGCCTCCTGAGGGGCTTCCCGCCCGGTGGCCACTGTGTGAATTCGGTCCTTTCACCCGGATTCCCCGGGGGCGGATGGGTACCGTGAGGCCGTGAGCATCGATCCGGGCGCCGCACGCGACGCCGGCGAAGCCGCCGTCGGGGCAGTCCGCCGGCTCCTGTCTCGCAAGGCGGCCGAGCTGATCCGCCACGATCCCGACGCCGCCGACGTGGCCCTCGAGATGGGTCTCATCGACCGCCGGTGGCTGGAGAACCCCGGCCAGGT
Organism: Actinomycetes bacterium; assembly: GCA_021827225.1. The sequence continues at coordinate 2,654 of JAKAXG010000063.1, forward strand.
GCCGGTCACCAGCGTCGGCCCCTCCGGCGTCATCGAGCGCTTCTGGGAGCGGGCGGTCGAGAACCGGCCGTCGCGGCTGTCGATGCTCGGGCTGGGAGCGGCGCAGCTACTGGCCAGCCGGCTGTCGCCGCCGTCGGGGCGGCCCGAGGCCATGACCGTGGTGTTCACCGACCTGGAGGGCTTCACCTCTTTCACCGCCCGCCAGGGGGACGAGGCGGCCGTGGCCCTGCTCCAGGACCACCACCGGGAGGCCGGGCCGGTGGTCCGCCGCAACGGCGGGCGGATCGTCAAGCACATCGGCGACGGTCTGCTCTGCACGTTCCCCGACCCGCAGGGCGGCCTGCGGGCGGCGGTGGAGCTGCTGGACTCGGCGCCCGAACCGCTCCGGCTGCGGGCGGGGGTGCACGTCGGGGAGGCCATCGCCAGCCCCGACGACGTGATCGGCCACGTGGTCAACGTGGCCGCCCGGGTGGCCGAGACGGCCAGGGGCGGTCACGCCCTGGCCACCACCGAGACGGTCGAGGCGGCCGGGGAGGTGCCCGGGTTGGTGGTGGGCAGGCCCCGGCCCCGCCGGCTGAAGGGCATCACCACCCGGATGTCGCTGGTCGAGGTGGGATCCGACCGGGTGACCCGCCGGCCGGTCACCGCCGACGGCGCTGGTCGCTGAGCGCCGAGGCCACCGCCTTCACCAGCGAACCCAGCCGCCAGTGCTCCGGGACCACCGGCGTCTCCAGGCCGGCGGCGGTCGCCGCCGCCGCGCACACCGGACCGATGCAGCCGGCGACCAGCCGGCCGTCGTTGAAGGCGTCGATCAGCTCGTCCCGCCGGCCCATCCGCTCGGCCACGCCGAACAGCGCCCGGACCTGAGGCCCGGCGGTGAAGGTCACGGCGTGGATCGTGGCGTCCAAGGCGCGCTCGACCAGCTGCCGGACCGGCCCCGGGTCGGCGGCCGGCGCCCACTGGTACACGGGTAGGGTCACGACGGCGGCGCCGGCCCCGGTCAACCGGCCGACCACCTCGGCTCCGTCGTCGCCGTGGAGCTGGAACGCCACCCGCCGGCCGTCGAGACCCTCCCGGGTGAGCCGGTCGACCACGTCGGCGAGCTGCTCGGAAGGGCTGCGCCACCAGGTGGACAGCCCGGCTGACGTGAGGGCGCCGGCCGCCTTCGGGCCGCGAGCGACGATCCTGGCCGCGCCCAGAGCCTCCCTCAGCTGGCCGCCGACGCCCCAGGTGTCGGCGGAGGCCAGCCAGGTGCGTATCCCGACCCCGGTGTTGGCGATCAGGTAGTCGACCGGACGGTCGATCAACTCCTCCGTGCGCCGGCGCAGGAGGGCCGGATCCGGAAGCTTCACCGTGGTGAGCACCGGCGCCTGCAGGACCTCGGCGCCCAGCCGGGCGAACATCACGGCCTGGTCGTCGCCGCGCCGGTCGGCGGTCACGCCCACCGCCAAGCCGGTCAGGTCCGGGCTTCCTGGCTGTCCCCTGGCATCCCTCACGGGTTCAGCGTAGGGGCCCTCCCGGGCGGCTCAGGACGCCCGCCGGGTGCCGCCGGCCGCCTTCCGGACGGCCTTGACCAGGTCGTCGCGGTTCATCTTAGAGCGGCCGGCCACGTCCAGTTCCTGGGCCCGCTGGTAGAGGTCGTCCTTCGACAGGCCCTCCAGGTCGTCGCCGTCGGCGGCGTGCTGCCCGGCCGCGCCGGTGTCTCCGGCGGACCCGGCCGGGCGGGTCTTCAGCTCCCGGGCGTCCCCGGCGTTGCCCGGGCGTCGGCCCTTGGCCGACTCCAGCGACCGCTCCAGCGCCTGCATCAGGTCGATGACCGCCCCGGTCTCGCCGGTCTCGGCCTCGGACACGACCTCCTCGCCCTTGCGCTTGGCCTCGATCAGCTCCATGACCCGGTCGCGGTAGGTGTCGCGGTAGTTGTCCGGCTTCCACGGCACGGTCATGGACTCGATGAGCGACACCGCCATGTCCACCTCCCGGCCCTTGAAGTCCTGACCGGAGGGCAGGCTGTCCAACTCCTGCGCCGGGTCCCGGATCTCGTCGGCGAAGAACATGGTCTCCAACGCCAGCACCTGCCCGTCGGGGCGGATGGCCGCCAGGTACTGCTTCCCCCGCATGACGAACGTGGCGATGCCCACCCGCTTGGCCCGGCCCATGGCCTCCAGGAGCAGCCCGTAGGGCCGCTCTGCGCCGTTGCCCTGAGGCGCCAGGTAGTAGGTCTTCTGGTAGTAGATGGGGTCGATCTCCGACTGCTCCACGAAGTCGGTGATGTCGATGGTGCGGGACCGGCCCGGCTCGATCTCCTCCAACTCCTCCGGGGTGACGATGACGTAGTCCCCGCCGCCGATGTCGTAGCCCTTCACGATGTGGGCGTAGTCCACCTCCTCGCCGGTCTCCTCGTTGACCCGCTTGTAGCGGATGCGGTCGGGCGTGTCCTTCTCGAACTGGCTGAAATGGACGGTGTGGTCCTCGGTAGCCGAGTACAGGCCCACAGGGACGTTGACCAGACCGAAGCTCACCGAGCCGGTCCATATGGCTCTCGCCATTGCCTTCACCTCCGACGGTCGCAATAGAGGTCCTACCCGCTTCCGCTCCCCCGGTGACCGAGCCGGCGGCGGAGGGACCCGGCCCGGTCCCGGGCTTCCCGGGCGCGCCGCCCCGCCTCGTCCGCTTCCGCCCGGGCCCGCTCCTCTGCGCCGGCCGCCTCGGACGCCGCCGCCGCGTCCCTGTCGGCCGCCTGGCGGGCCTCGGCCAGTTCGGCCTCCAGCGTCTCCACCTTCCTGGCCGCCTCCTCCGCCCGGCCGGCGGCCGCCCGGCGGGCCTCCGCCGCCTGGGACAGCCGGTCACGGGCCTGGCCGGCCTCCTTGTCGGCCCGCTCCGCTTCGCGTTCGGCGAGCTGGGCTTCGCGTTCGGCCCGCTGCGCTTCGCGTTCGGCCCGCTGCGCTTCGCGGTCGGCGCGCTCCGCCTCGCGTGCGGCCCGCTGCGCTTCGCGTCCGGCGTGCCCCGCCTCGTCCCGGCGGGCTCCGCGCTGTTCCTCTCCGCTCCGGGCCGCGCCTTCCCCGCCCGGGGACCACCCGGACGGCGGGCCCGCCACCGCCCCGTCCAGATCGACCCCACCCAGCCCGGCGTGGCTCAGCGGCCGTACCAGCCGGCCGCTCGACACGGCCCGGCCGGCGGCCGGATCGGCCAGTGCCGCCTCCAGCGTTTCCTGGACCTGGCGCTCGACCGAGTCGCTGATGGGGTCGCCCAGATCCCCGGTGAGGCGCCGGCACTCGCGGGCCAGCCCGGCGACCACCTGATGGCGTTGGCGGCCCAGTGCCCTGATCTGGTCCCCCGACAGGGTCTCCTGGGCTTCCCGCAGCTTCTGACCCAGGTCCACCAGCGCGGCCACCTGGTCGCTGCGGTGCCGGGCCAGCATGTTGACCGCCCAGGCGGCCGTCGAGGGACGCCGGAGCGCCTTGATGTCCCCGGTCAGAGCGCGGTCGCCCTCCTGGCGGGCGGCGGCGGCCCGCTCGTCCCGGGTGGCGGTGAACTCCGACGGGCTCAGGCCGTACAGCTCGTCGACCACCGGGTCGAGATCCATGGTCCGGCCGATGCTACCGGCGCCAGGGGCGCGATCCCCCGGTCGGTCCCCTCCAGAACAGGCGCGGACCGGGAGGGAATGCCAGCCGGTACTGTTTCGGCTGCCCGCGCCGGGTACGTGTATCGGTGTTGCCCGCACAAGCGGACCAGGTCGCTAGAACGGAGGTCTACAGCTCCTGTGAGCCTCGGCAGAGCGAAATGGCTGGCAGCGGTCGTCGCCGTGGTGGCGGTCACCTTCGGGCACCTGCTCGGTCCGTTCGATCTGCTCACCTTCCTCCACGCCGGCGGCCAGGTGCTCGAGGGACACAGCCCCTACCCGTCCGTCAGCTCCGCCGTGTTCCGCTCCGGCCACGGTTTCGTGTACCCGCTGTTCGTGGCGTGGATGTTCGCTCCTCTGGCTCTGTTCCCCCGGCACCTGGCCGAGGTCCTGTACGCCGTGGCGTCCGTGGTCGCCATCGTGGTGAGCTGCCGGCTGCTCGGCCGGCGGGAGTTCACCGCCGCCGCTCTCGTGCTGGCCTGCTCCACCACCATCATCGGCTTGCAGATGGGCACCGTGAACGCCTTCTTGCTGCTCGGCCTGGCCATGGCCTGGTACTGGAGAGGGTCGCACCCGGTGCTGTCCGGGCTGGTGCTGGGCCTGGCGGCGGCAGCCAAGCTGTTCCTCCTCCCCGTGCTGATCTGGCCGGTGCTGCGCCGGCGTTACACGACGGCGGTGGCGGCCGGCGGCACCGTCGCCGCCCTCATCGGCGCCGGGGGCCTGCTCGGAACGGAGAACCCGGCCCGGTACCTGCACCTCCTCTCCCAGCTGCAGGCTGACGAACAGGTCAGCAGCTGGTCCCTCTCGTCGCTGTTCCAGAGCCTGTCCCTGCCCCGCACGGCGGCCAGCGCCGCGGCTGTGGCGGTCGTGGCCGCCTGCCTGCTGCTCCTGTGGCGCCGGCGGACCGGGGTGGGGGACGGGCCCCTGCTGGGGGCCATCGTGGTCTGCAGCCTGCTCATGAGCCCCATCGTCTGGAGCTCCTATCTGCTGCTGCTGGCCGTGCCTCTCCTCCTCCTGACGAGCGAGGATGACGTTCTGGCCCTGGCGGCCGTGGCCAGCTGGTTGATCGTGACCCCCGACGCCGCGTCATGGGGACGGGTGGCCGTCGGCGCCGGTACCGCCGTGATCGTGTCCTACCTCATCGCCCGGCCCCGGCTGGCCGCCCTGCTGAGCTTGCTGCGCCGGCGCTGGGCGACCGTTCTGGCCGCGCTGGGAGCGCTGGGAGTAGCGGCGTGGGTGCTGCCCGGCCAGGTCCGCAGCCCGCTGCCGGCGCTGGCGGTCATGGCCGTCATCATGGTCCGCTGCGTCTCCGACACGGGCCGGGCGGAACGCCCGGCTGTCGTCCCGGCCCCTCGGGCGTCGACCGCCGCCGCCTGAGGCCGGCTAGGGGACGGCGGTCTCCGTCAGCAGTTCGTGCTCGCGCAGCAGAAGAGCGCAGTACAGGGCCATCTCGGCATCGTCGAACGCCCGCAGCAGCCGGCGCTCCGCCATCGTGTCGAGGTCCCGACGGATGTGCTCGAGTTCCAACTGTCGCTCCCGCTGACCGCTCACCCCGCCCATGGTGGACGCTCAGCGCGTCCGCCCTCAGGGCCCAAAGTCACAATTCCCCGGAGGGGGCTGTTGCCGCCGGTCTCACCTACCGTGGAGGGGTGACCGTCCTCGTCGATGCCGCCGGTGTGACCGTGACCCGGGCTGACCGGGTGCTCTTCGACCGGCTGTCGGTGACGGTGGCGGACCGCGACCGGCTCGGTGTGGTGGGGATCAACGGCACCGGCAAGTCCACGCTGCTCCGGGTGCTAGCCGGTTCGCAGGAGCCCGAAGAGGGAGCGGTGCGGCGAGGTCGAGGGGTGCGGGTCGGGTTCCTCGACCAGGACGCACCCCTTCCGGAGGGCACGGTCCGCCAGGCCGTCGGCGACGGGTGGGAGAGCGCCGCCATCCTCGAGCGCCTGGGCATGGGCGCCCTGACCGACCGGGACGTCTCCGAGCTGTCCGGCGGCCAGGCCAAGCGGGTCGCCCTGGCCCGGGTGCTGGCCCGCCCCGCCGAGCTGCTGATCCTCGACGAACCGACCAACCACCTCGACCTGCCCGCCATCGCCTGGCTGGAGGCGTGGCTGGCCCGGTTCCAGGGCGGGGTCATCATGGTCAGCCACGACCGCCACCTCCTGGACCGGGTGACGACCCGCATGGTGGAGCTCGACCGCGGTGCGGCGTTCGTCCACGAGGGCGGGTACGCCGGCTATCTGGCGGCGCGGGCGGAGCGGGAGGACCGGGCCGCCGAGGCGGAGTCGGTGCGCCGGAACCTGGCCAAGCGGGAGCTGGCCTGGCTGCGCCGGGGAGCGCCGGCCCGGACCCGCAAGCCGCAGGCCCGGGTCCAGTCGGCCCGCCGGCTGGTCGAGTCCCGCCCTCAGGCCGCCGCCCGCTCCGCCGATCTCGATCTCCGCTTCGACACCCCCCGCCTGGGCAGCAAGGTCATCGAGCTGGAGGACGTTTCGGTCAGCTATCCCGGCAGCGGCCAGCCGGTACTGCAGCAGGTGTCAGTGTCGCTGGACCCCCGCGACAGGCTGGGTGTCGTCGGGGTCAACGGGTCCGGGAAGTCGACGCTTCTGGAGGTGCTCGCCGGGGGGATGGCCCCCGCCGTCGGGACCGTGGAGCAGGGACCCACGGTGAGGGTCGGCTACTACACCCAGCACGGCGCCGACCTCGATCCCGCGGCCCGGGTGCGGGACCTGGTGGCCGGCCCGACGCGCACGCCCGGGGACCCGGCCGACCTGCGGCTGATGGAGCGCTTCTGGTTCACCGGCGAGCTGCCCTGGGCCACGGTGGGCACCCTGTCGGGAGGGGAGCGGCGGAGGCTGCAGCTGCTGATGGTGCTGGCCGAGCGGCCCAACGTCCTGCTGCTCGACGAGCCCACCAACGACCTCGACCTGGACACCCTGAGAGCCCTGGAGGACTACCTGGAGGACTGGCCGGGAGCCCTGGTGACCGTCAGCCACGACCGCACCTTCCTCGACCGGGTCACGGACCGGGTGCTGGTTTGCCGGGCCGGTCAGGTGGGCGAGATGCCCGGCGGCATCCCGGCGTGGATCGCAGAAGCGTCGGCCGGCCCGGCGTCGGGTTCGGCCACCCCTTCGGTCGGGCCGGCCGGGGTGGCCGTCTCCTCGGGCAAACCGGCGGCGGCGCCCGGCCCGGCGAGCCGACCCGGCCGGGCCGGCGGCCGGCGGTCGGCCAGCACCATCGGCTTCGAGCTACGGCAGCTCGACAAGGAGATGGCCCGCCTCACCCGCGACCGCGACCGCCTGGCGGCGGCGTTCGAGCTGGCCGGCGACCGCCACGAGCTGGCCACGATCGGTGCCGATCTGGCGGCCGCCCAGGCCCGGCTGGACGAGGCGGAGGAGCGCTGGCTGGCCGTGGCGGAGGAGGCCGAGACGGCTCGCTGAGCCCGGAGACGGCAGCCGGTCGCCGACTCGCTCAGGCGCGGGCCCGGATCCGGAGGGCGGCTTTGAGCAGCAACCGGCCGCCCGCCATCCACAGTCCGAGGAAGGCCAGCGCCACGACGACGAAGGCCACCGCCGTCCCCTGCCCGGCGACCACCCGGAGCAGCATCCCGACCGCCACGGTCGCCACGGTGACGGCTACACCGGTGAGGCCGGCAGCCGCCGGTCTCCGCCGGGTCGCCGCCCACCCGGCGAGCAGCCCGACGGCGAACGGCCAGAAGGTGGAGATGAAGCCCGTGACGGTGGCGGCGTGATGATGCGACGCCCGGCCGATGGCCACGAACAGGACAACGGCGACCACGTCGAGGCCGGTCGTGACTCGTCTCATGGGTCCGATGGTAAGGGGACCGCCGGTCCCGGGGCGGGCGCCCCCCCGCCCGCCTGCCGGGTGACGATCCGTCCGGGTGGAGTAGGTTTGGCGGCTTATGCGCCGCGGGCCCGTTCTCATCGCAGCATGTGCCGCCGCCGCCGTCCTGGCCGGCTGCTCCTCCTCGGGGGGTACCTCCTCCGTCGGGTCCAGCACCCCCTCCTCGGCCCCGACGTCGACCTCGGCCGCCCCGTCGAGCACCTCCTCCAGCGCCCCCTCGCCGTCCTCCCAGCCGGGCGGGACCACCGCCACCACCCTCTTCGCCGCCGGCCCGGTGCCGGCCGTAGGGGGGGCGACCGACATGGCGAAAGAGCCGACGATCGCCGCCGGCACGGGGACGCCCCCCTCGCAGCTCACCGGCAAGGACCTGGTGGTCGGGACCGGCCCGGTGGCCGGCCCCAACGCCACCGTCCGGGTCCAGTACGTCGGAGCGCTCTACAGCACCGGCAAGGTGTTCGACGCGTCATGGACGGACAGCGGGCCGGCCACCTTCCCCCTGAGCGAGGTGGTTCCCGGGTTCAAGGACGCCATCATCGGGATGCACGTCGGCGGCCGGCGCGAGGTCGTGATCCCGCCGGCGCTCGGGTACGGCGCCGCCGGCAGCCCGCCGGTGATCCCGCCCAACGCCACCCTGGTGTTCGTCATCGACCTGCTGGGCGTGTCCTGACCTGAACGGCCGATCGCGGGCGCTGCACAACCGCCTGCACTGGTGCGACAATTGCCGTCGTGGACGTGACGGTGGATCTCAACGCCGACCTGGGCGAGGGGGCCCCGGGCGATCGGCAGATCCTGGAACTGGTCAGCAGCGCGTCGGTTGCCTGCGGCTTCCACGCCGGCGACCCGGCCACCATGGCCGATACCGCCCGCGCCGCCGCCGCCCGTGGCGTCTCTGTCGGGGCTCACCCCTCCTATGACGACCGCGACGGGTTCGGCCGGCGCCACCAGGACGTCCCCGCCGAGGAGCTCGTCGCCCTGGTGGCCTTCCAGGTGGGGGCCATGGCCGCGGCGGCCGCGATCGGCGGCACGTCCGTCCGCTTCGTCAAGCCCCACGGCGCTCTCTACAACCGGGCCGCGGTCGACCCGGAAGTGGCCGGGGCGGTGGTGGAGGCCGTAGGCCGGGCCGGTGCCCCGGTCGCCGGCCGGCCTCTGGCGCTGCTCTGCCCCCCCGGATCGCACCTGGCCCGCTGCGCTGACTCGGCCGGTGTGCCGGTCTACACGGAGGCCTTCGCCGACCGCCTGTACGCGCCCGACGGTGCCCTGGTCAGCCGGTCCGACCCGGCCGCCGTCCTGCGCGATCCCCGAGCAGTGGTCCGCCAGGCGGTCGAGCTGGCGGTGCACGGCCGGGTGGTGGCGGCGGACGGCTCCGAGCTGGAGCTGCGGGCCCACTCGATATGTCTGCACGGCGACTCCCCCGGTGCCGTCGCCGTGGCGCAGAGCGTCCGGCGGGCGCTGGAGGACGCCGGGGTGCAGATCGCCCCGTTCCTCTCCTACTGACCGGCGGGTCGACTTGACCGCTGACCGCCCAGTGATCCGGCCCGCCGGCGAGCGGGCCCTGCTCCTGGAGTTCGCCTCCCTGGAGCAGGTACACGTCGCCTGGCGCTCCCTGCGGGCCCGGCCTCGGAA
>JAKAXG010000765.1 GCA_021827225.1 Actinomycetes bacterium
GCCTGCCGGCCGAGGTGAAGGCCCGTTACGACCGCTCCAGCATGAAGCGGCTGATCGCCAACGCCGCCCCGTGGACCCTCAACCTGAAGAAGATGTACCTGGCGGACTTCCCGGCTGACTCCCTGTGGGAGGTGTACGGCTCGACCGAGCTGGGCGTCGACACCGTGCTCCAGCCCGAGGACCACCTGCGCAAGCCCGGTTCGTGCGGCCGGCCGGCGCCGGGCATAGAGATCAAGCTGTTCGACGCCGACGGCGACGAGGTGACCGAGCCGCACCGCACCGGCGAGCTGTACGTGCGCTCGGCCACCACCTTCACCAGCTACTACAAGGCCGAGGAGAAGTACCGAGCCGCCACCCGGGGCGACTTCCACACCGTCGGGGACATCGCCTACTTCGACGAGGAGGGCTACTTCTACATAGCCGACCGCAAGAACGACATGATCATCAGCGGCGGCATGAACATCTACCCGGCCGAGATCGAGGCCGCCCTCGACGGCTGCCCCGACCTGTACGAGGTGGCGGTGTTCGGGGTGCCCGACGAGCAGTGGGGGGAGCGGGTGCACGCCGCCGCCGTGCCGGCCCGCCCCGGGGTCACCGCCGAGGACGTCATCGCCTACGCCCGCCAGCACCTGGCCAGCTACAAGCTGCCCCGGTCGGTGACCTTCGTGGAGGAGCTGCCCAAGACCGGGTCGGGCAAGGTCCTCAAGCGCCAGCTGAGGGAGTCGCTCTCCGCCTCTTAGCGACCTCTTCCAACCCGGCCCTGATGACCGCGGTGACGGTGGCGACCAGGCGGTCCCGGGCCGGGCGGTGGGTGCTCACCCAGGACTCCACCACCCCGAACACGAATCCGAACACCCCGTCGGTCAGGATGGCCAGCTCGTCGGGGTGCAGCTCGGAGGCCAGGTGGCCGATGATGACGGCGGCCCGCTCGTGGATGACCCGCACCAGGGCGTTGTCCAGAAAGCCGCGGTCGCGCATGCGCAGGCTGCGCACGATGTAGGCGTAGATGCGCGGCTCGTCGTCGATCAGCTCGATCAGGGCGTCGATGATGGCGCCGATGGTGTGGTCCAGGTCGACGGTGCCGGCCGCCGCCAGGCGCTCGAGCACCGTCTGCTCCACCCGTTCGGCCAGGACCACGGCCATGGCGTCGACGATGCCGTTCTTGTCGCCGAACTCGGCGTAGAGGACCGGCTTGCTGACCTCGGCCAGGTCGGCCATCTGCTCGAGCGACACCTCGGGGCCGAAGCGGCGGACCGCCTCGATGGCCGACTCGGTGAGACGGCGGCGGTGGTCGGCCCGCTGGTCCTCGGTCCGGGGTGGCCGGCCGCGCCGCGGCCGGTTGCCGGTGGTGGGAACCATCCCTCCAGGTTGGCACAACCGCTCATGTGACAGATCTCACATTGACCGGATAAAGCTACCCTGGGTAGTCTAATAAATACGACAAAGGGAGGGAAAATGACCGCAACCCGCTCCGTGACCGTCCCCCAACGGCAGATCACCACCCGGCGGATCTCCTTCGAGTACCCGGCCGGCACGCTGCCCCGCCACATCGCCGACGACCTGGTGATGAGCCACGTGGTGGCCATGCTGTCGGCCATGTTCCCCAACGGTGAGGACTTCTTCGTCCGCTCAGTGCGCAACTACCGCGACCAGATCACCGACCCGGAGCTGAAGAAGCAGGTCGCCCGGTTCATCGGCCAGGAGGCGGTGCACGGGCGGGAGCACCGGGAGTTCAACGACCGGCTGCAGGAGCTCGGCTACCCCACCCGCTACGTGGACCGGGCGGTCGACGTGGCGCTCAACAAGGTGGGGGTCCGGGTGCTGCCCAAGAAGGTGCAGCTGGCCATCACGGCCGCCCTCGAGCACTACACCGCCACCCTGGCCGAGGCCCTCATGTCCAACGAGGAGCTGCGCAACCAGCTGGTGGCCGAGGAGGTGCGTCACCTGTTCCTCTGGCACGCCCTCGAGGAGTCCGAGCACAAGTCCGTGGCGTTCGACGTGTACCAGACCGTGTCGGGCAGCAACCTCCTGCGCCGCCTGGTCATGGACGCGGTCACGGCCCTGTTCCTGTTCGGCATCGCCGACAGCACCGTGCGGTCCCTGCGGCGGGATCCGGCGGCCAGGGACCGCCGGGAGCTACGGGAGCGCCTGCGCCGGCTGCGCCGCTCGCCGCTGGTCAGCCGGGAGCTGCGACGCAAGATCCGCGACTACAACCGCAACGACTTCCATCCCGACGACCATGACACCGACGCCCTGCTCGAGTACTGGCGCAGCGAGCTGTTCGGGGCCTCCGGGCGGCTCAACGACCACCTGGCCCGGACCGCCTGACCACTCATCCCGCCGGCGCCGGCGGCCCACCCCACCGGCGCCGGCCTGCCGGGCCCGGGTGTCCCTTCCGGGGGCTCCGGACTGGCCGATTTCCCCGATACCGCCCATCTGGAATTCAGATTCGAAGAAGTTCCTGAAACTGCTTGCGCGATAGCGGGCGATGGACCATACTGATACTCACAAGCGCTTCGGCCGGTAACCCCCCCCCAACCGGACCGGATGCCATA
>JAKAXG010000766.1 GCA_021827225.1 Actinomycetes bacterium
GGAGGCCTCGACCTGGCGCACCTCGGGCAGGTAGCCCAGGCGGATGCCCCGGCTGTAGGGCGTGGGGGTCCTGTTGGTCAGCTCCTTGACCGCAACCAGATCATTGGGGTGGGTCGAGTAGAAGCCCTGCGACGACAGGAGGTTGGAGCCGGCCGGGGTCACCGGCACGTACCCGGTGTTGGACGCCCAGTACGCCTGCGACCGGGCCGACATCAAGAAGTTCAGGAACTGGGCGTCACCCCGGTAGTGGCTGGCCGGCGCCCCGCTCATGACCCACAGCGAAGCTCCGCCCACCACCGTGTTCTGGGGGGCGGACGCGTTCCCGGAGTCGACCGGCAGTTCGGCCACCCCGAAGGGGAACTTGGCCGCCGCTGCGATGGTGTTCAGGCTGGCCGAGCTCTGCTCGTACATGGCGCACGTGCCGTTGGTGAACAGCGGCACGGTGGAGGTGCTCACCCCGTTCCAGATGTACTCGCCCTTCGACGCCAGCCGCCCGAGCAGTGCCAGGTGGTTGACGATGGGAGCGGCGTCGATCTTCAGCTTCACGCCCTTGACGGCGGTGTAGCCGTTCTGGTCGGTGGCGTAGGGGTAGCCGTTCCAGGTGGAGAACTCCTCCATGTCAGTCCACATGACATATGCCCCGGAGGAGGAAAGGGCGCACTTCTGGCCGTGGGCGGCCAGCGTGGAGGCGTCGGCCTCCAGCTGGCTCCAGGTGGTCGGCGGCGAGGAGATGCCGGCCGCTTGGAGATCGCTCTTGTTGTAGTAGAGGACCGGGGTGGAGCTGTTGAACGGCATGGAGTCCAGCTGGCCGCTGCCGGTCTCGTAGTAGCTGGCGGCACCGCCTATGAAGTCGCTGGTGGAGAAGGGGATCTTGTACTCGGACATCAACTGGTGGACCGGTACGTAGGAGCCGGCGGAGTCCATGATCGTCGCCGTTCCGGCGTCGAAGATCTGGGTGACGTCGGGCGCGGCGTGAGCTTTGAACGCGGCGATGGTGTCCGACAGCACCTGCGAGTAGGAGCCCTTGTAGACGGCGGTCACGTGGTACTGGCTCTGGGAGGCGTTGAACTGCGACACCAGGTGGTCGAACGTGGTGCCTAGCGCTCCGCTGAAAGCCGTCCACACCGTCAGGTCGACGGTGTGCCCCGGGGCCGGGGCGGCCGCCGGGACCGCCGCGGCCGAGACCGCGGAGTGACCCGAGCCGCCGCACGCCGCCACCGTCGCGCTGAGCGAGGCCATCCCGGCCGCCATCAGGTAACCCCGTCTCGAAAGGCTGGATCGCACCAGAATTCTCCCTGTCCGCGTTGGAGGCCGGTCGTTCGTTGTCCGGCCCGCGGTCAAGGTAGAAGGAGACCTTTAATCCGGGGGGTCCGGATCGGGAGCGGGAGGTGAACTTTCGGAGAACCTCTCGCCGACACCGATGATCCCCGGCCTCCCGGACCGTCCTACCTGACGACGGACCCGCTGACCGAAGGAGCCTTGAAGATGACCATCCGACACTCCGCTCCCCCCGGAGCACCTTGCTGGGCCGACCTGTGGACCTCCGACGTGGAGGGCAGCCGGCGCTTCTACAGCGAGCTGTTCGGCTGGGAGGCGCTCGAGCCTTCGCCCGACTTCGGCGGGTACTGGATGTTCGACCGGGACGGCTCGCCGACCGCCGGCGGCATGGGCCCCATGGGCGACACCCCGCCCAGCAACACCTGGAAGCCGTACTTCTGCACCCCCGACATCGGCGCCACCCTCAAAGCCGCTGAGGCGGCCGGGGCCACCAGCCTGGGCGGGGCCATGCCGGTCGCCGACCTCGGCGTGCAGGCCGTGCTCAGCGACCCGGCCGGCGCCGAGTTCGAGCTGCGGGCCGGGTCCTGAGCGAGGTCGGTCACAGTTCCCCGGTGCGCTGAAGCACCGCGTATGACAGCCAGCCGACCGGTATGGGCAACCAGAAGGTGGCGAAGCGGAACACCACCACCGCCGGTATGGCCTCCTTGGCCGGCACGCCGATGGTGGCCAGGCCGGCCACCAGGGCCGCCTCCACCCCGCCGACCCCGCCCGGGGTCGGGGCGGCCGCGCCCACGAAGTTGCCGACCAGGAACACCATGGCCGTCGGCAGCAGGGCGGCGTGCGCCCCGATGGCCTCCAGGGCGGCCATGAACGCCACCACGTAGCCGGCGTTGAGCAGCAGGCTGGCCCCCACGCTGGCGGCCAGCCGCAGGGGCTGCACGAAGGCCTGGGCCAGGCGGGGGATGAGCTGGCGGACGGGGGGAAGCACCCACCGGGCCAGCCGGTGGCGGGTGTGGGGCAGGAGGGCCAGGGCGCCGATCACGGCGACCGCCGCCCCGACGCCCATCAGCACGTCGGTGCCGGGCAGGATGCGGGCCGGGCTCAGGCCGGAACCGGTGAGCAGGGCCAGGACTATGACCACCACGGTGGTGGTGGCGGCGGTGGCGATCTGGGCCAGGGTGATGGCGGCGGCCACCGCCGCCTGGTCCAGCCGCTGGCGGTTCAGGTACCTGGCGTTCACCGCGAAGTAGCCGACGCTGGACGGCATGGCCACCCCG
>JAKAXG010000767.1 GCA_021827225.1 Actinomycetes bacterium
AACGAACGTTTCGTTTGGGTGTGGGAAGCAGCCGGGAAAAAGAACACCTCGGTGCCGATCTCCTCGGTCTCGAGCTCACCCGACTCGATCTCGGGGCCGTCCTTCCACCACGTGGCTGACTCGATCAACGAGAAGTCCCGGACCACCAGCCAGTCCAGCTTGGCCATGCCGAGGCGCTGCATCTTGGCGTTGGCGGAGCCGACGGCGGGGTTCTCGCCCATCAGGAAGTAGCCCTTGCACTCCCCGGCCAGCTGGTTCAACACGGTGTCGTAGGTGCTGTGGCTGCCGGTGATCTTCGGCAGGTAGTCGTAGCAGTAGTCGTTGTCGGCGCTGGCCGCCGGGCCCCAGTACGCCTTGAGCAGGCTGACCATGTAGGCCCGCATGTCGCCCCAGAAGCCCTTGCCGGACTTCTCGCCCTCCACGTAGTCGTCGAGGGTGGCGTGCTCGTAGGCGTGCGGCATGGGCAGGTAGCCGGGCAGCAGGTTGAACAGGGTCGGGATGTCGGTGGACCCCTGGATGCTGGCGTGACCGCGCAGAGCCTGGATGCCGCCGCCGGGCCGGCCGATGTTGCCCAGCAGCAGCTGCAGCACCGAGGCGGCCCGGATGAACTGCGACCCGTCGGTGTGCTGGGTCCAGCCCACCGCGTAGGCGAAGGCGGTGGTCCGGTCGGGCCCGGAGCTGTTGGTGATGACCTCGCACACCTGGCGGAACAGGTCCCGGGGGATCCCGCAGACCTTCTCGACCATGTCGGGGGTGTAGCGGGCGTAGTGGCGGCGCAGCAGCTGGAACACGCAGCGGGGGTGCTGCAGGGTCATGTCCAGCTCCGGGTTGCCGAACATGCCGGCGCCACCGGACCCGTGGGTCTCGGCCGTGCCGGCGTCCTTGACGGCCCGCAGCCGGTCGAGGTACTCGGGGTCGTCCTTGGACCCGTCGCCGTTCTGGGGGTCGGTGGTCTGGCGCATGCCCGCCGGGAGCCAGCTCTCGTTCTCGTAGGCGTCGGCCTCCTCGTGGAAGCCGGAGAAGACGCCGTCGAGGTCCTCGGTGTCCTGGAACTCCTCGCGGATGATCTGCGGGGCGTTGGTGTAGTTGAGGACGTAGTCCCTGAACCACTTGTCGTTCTCGATGACGTAGTTGACGATCCCGCCGAGGAAGGCCACGTCGCTGCCGGCCCGGAGCGGCACGTGGATGTCGGCCAGGGCGCTGGTGCGGCTGAACCGGGGGTCGACGTGGATGAGGGTGGCCCCCCGGGCCTTGGCCTCCATGACCCACTGGAACCCGACCGGGTGGGCCTCGGCGAAGCTTGACCCCTCGATCACGATGCAGTCCGAGTGCTGGAGGTCCTGCATGGCGGTGGTGGCGCCGCCCCGCCCGAACGACGGTCCGAGGCCGGCGACCGTGGCGCTGTGGCACAGGCGGGCCTGGTTCTCGATCTGCACCACGCCCAGGGCCGTGAGCAGCTTCTTGATGAGGTAGTTCTCCTCGTTGTCCAAGGTGGCGCCGCCCAGGCTGGCGATGCCCATGGTGCGGCGCACCTCCTTGTCCTTGAAGGTCTGCTGCCACTTCTCCCGGCGGGTCTTGATGACCCGGTCGGCCACCATGTCCATGGCCTGATCGAGCGGCAGCCGCTCCCAGTCCTTGGCGTGCGGCCGGCGGTAGAGCACGTGGTAGCGCCGGGTCGGCCCGGTGGACAGCTCCAGGGTGGCCGCCCCCTTGGGGCACAGCCGGCCCCGGCTGACCGGGGAGTCGGGGTCGCCCTCCACCTGGACGATCTTGTCGTCCTTGACGTAGATGTTCTGCCCGCAGCCCACCCCGCAGTACGGGCAGATGGACTTCACGACCTTGTCGGCGCCGGAGGTGCGCGGGGAGAGGTTGTCGGACCGCTTCGACTTGGCGGCGATACCCCGGCCGAGGATGTCGCCGTCCCTGACCTGGCGGACGACCGGCCAGTGCTCGATGAACTCCCGGAACATCACTTTCCGCCCTTCTTCTTGCGGGTCACCTGGTTGGCCGGCTTCTTCTCCGCTTGGCCCTGCCTCTCCGCCGGCCGGTGGCCCACCGCGTCGCGGGCCCTGTCGAGGGGGGCGGCCATCTTGGCTGCCGCCTTGAGGGGGGCCGCCTTGTTGGGGGCGTGCGGGTGGGGGCGGGTGGGGGCGTGCTCGAAGGCGCGCTGGAACTTCTCGCCGATCTGGTTGCGCACCTCGTCGGGAACTTTTTCCTTGAACCTCAAAAGGACGGTGTCCTCGAAGGCCACGTGCTTGCGCAGGGCGGCCACCAGCTCCTCGACCAGGTCGTCGAACTTCTCCTCGCCGCCGGAGACGCCCATCAGCTCCTGCAATAGGTCCTTGCCCTTCTGCTCCTGCTCCAGGGCCCGGTCGGCCAGCTCGTCGCCGCCCTCCAGGTGCTCCCGAACGGCCGGCCAGAAGTACTCCTCCTCCGCCGTCTCGTGCCGGGACAGCCGGACGCGGATCATGTCGAGGATTGAAACCCGCTGTTGCTGCTTGGCCTCGTCGCCGCCCTTCTTGACGCCGGGGACCGTCTCGAGCTGCTCCTGC
>JAKAXG010000768.1 GCA_021827225.1 Actinomycetes bacterium
TGACCCTGTGGCAGGCCACCCGCTACGTGCTGCGTATCCGCACCAACGTGGCCCTGATCGTGGCCTCGGGGCTCGGCTACTTCTTCCTGAGCGGGCTCGAGACCTTCGCCACGTTGTTCTTCCGGGACCGCTACGAGCTCAGCCAGTCGGTGGCGAGCGTCATGTTCATCCTGGTGGCGGCCGGCGCCCTCGCCGGGGTGGTCATCAGCGGCCGCTTATCCGACTCCATGATCAGGAAGGGTCGCACCTCCGCCCGCCTGATCGTGGGGGCGATCGCCTACGCCGCCACGGCGGTGGCCTTCGTCCCCGGCGTCCTCAGCACCACCCTCCTCCTCGCCGTACCGGTGTTCCTGGTCACCGCCGCCTGCATCGGGGCCACCAATCCCCCGGTCGACGCCGCCCGTCTCGACATCATGCCCTCCAAGCTGTGGGGCCGGGCAGAAGCGGTGCGCACCGCCCTGCGCCAGCTCCTGCAGGGACTGGCCCCGCTGGTGTTCGGTGTGGTGTCGGGGGCGTTCGGAGGTGTCAGCCGGGGTCTGGCCTCCGGGGTCAACGAGGGGGGCGAGGCGTCTTCGATGGCCACCGCCCACGGCCTGCAGATGGCGTTCGCCCTCCTGACCCTGCCGCTCTTCCTCGCCGCAGTGGCG
The DNA here is from genome assembly GCA_021827225.1 of Actinomycetes bacterium. Next base: position 648 of record JAKAXG010000768.1, read on the forward strand.
CTGTGGCTGAGCCGCTCCGCGTACCTCCGGGAGATCGTGGCGGCCCGCCGCTCCGACGAGAACTGGGCCGACATGGAGTCCGTGTGACCGGCCGCCTGGCCCGGCTGGCCGGCGCCGCCGTGACCTCTGTGAGATCCGGCCCGCCGGAGCGGGAGGCGACCCGCGGCCTGTCCCTCCTGGGCCGTCTGGGACTGGCCGGCCGGACCGGCTTCTACCTGATCCTGACCGGTATCACCCTCCGGATCGCCCTGCTCGGCGGCCGCTCGAAGCAGCAGGCGGACGCCCACGGGGCGCTGACGCTGGTCAGCCGGTCGCTGGTCGGCAAGATGGCCATCGCCGCGGTCGCCCTCGGGTTCGTGCTGTTCGGCGTGGGCCGGCTGGTCGGCGCCTTCGAGGACGACTCGGTCTCCCGGGGCCGGCGGGTGCTGACCGTCCTCCAGGGGCTGTTCTACCTGGTCCTGGCCTACGTCCCGGCCGCCTACCTGGCTGGCAACTACATGACCGGTTCGCAGCAGGAGCAGCAGAGGACCACGGCCAGGCTGCTCGCCATGACCGGGGGGCAGGAGATCGTCTTCGCGGTAGGGGTGATCCTTGTAGCGGTGTGTGCCCAGCAGATCCGAGGCGCGCTGAAGCAGGACTTCCGCGACGGTCTGGACCTCGATCACGCCCCCCGCCCGGTCCGTTCCATTGCCGGGAGCGCCGGCGTGGTCGGCATCACCGCCCGGGCCCTGGTCTTCATGCCGGTGGGGATATTCCTCATGGTCTCGGCCGTGCAGTTCAACCCGGGCAAGTCCTACGGCACGGACGCGGAGCTGCTGCGGCTGTCGGGGTACGGGTGGGGCGTCGCCCTGCTGTGCGTCGTAGCCGCCGGGCTGGCCGTCTTCACGGTGTTCTCGGCCATCGAGACCGGCTACCGGAAGGTCATCTCCTCCAAGTAGCCCGGCCCGGCCGCCGGGGCCCCGGCCCGCCACCCGGGCCCCGGAGCGAGCCGGCCGATCTACACGTGGACCGGCGCCGGGAAGAAGCCCCGCAGGGCCGCCCCCATCTCCTCCCGTACGAACACCCCGGACAGAACCACGTCCACCATCGGCACCGACGTGTGGGTGTGGCCCCGGGCCCGGATGTGCTGCACCGGCACCCCGGCCTCGGCCAGGGCCGCGGCGTAGGCGCGGCCCTCGTCGCGGAGCGGGTCGAAGTCGGCCGTGACGATCACCGCCGGGGGCAGGCCCGTCAGCGACCCCCGCAGCGGCGACGCCTTGGGGTCGGAGCGGTCCGCCGGGGCGGCGTAGTGGTCCCAGAACCACTCCATGAGCGGCCTGGTGAGGACGTAGCCGTCGCCGTTCTCCCGGTAGGACGGCCGGTCGTCGGTGCAGTCGGTGACCGGGGTCAGGAGCAGTTGGCCGGCGATGGCCGGCCCGCCCGCGTCGCGGGCGAGCTGGCAGGCCACAGCGGCGACGTTGCCACCGGCACTCCAGCCGGCCACGGCCAGCTGCCCGGGTATGCCGCCCAGCTCGATGGCGTTGGCGGCGACCCACTGCACGGCGGCGAAGGCGTCGTCGGCAGCCGCGGGGAAGCGGGCCTCGGGAGCGTGGCGGTAGTTCACCGACACGATCACCGCGCCGGACCGGACGCAGAGGTCCCGGCACAGCGGATCGTCGGACACCGCGCTCCCGAGGACCCATCCACCACCGTGGAAGTACACAACCACGGGATGGGGTCCCGGCGACGCCGGACGGTAGAGGCGGTACTCCAGGTCGCAGGCCGGGCCGGGCAGCACCCCGTCGATGATCTCACCTACCTCGGGTCCGGGCGGGCTCTGCGCCGCGGTGGCGTCCATGAACGCCCGGGCGTCCGCCACGGGCAGGCTCTCCAGCGGGGGCAGGTCCAGGGTGGCCATCACGTC
>JAKAXG010000064.1 GCA_021827225.1 Actinomycetes bacterium
GGGGGCCGGCGGCGGACGGGGGCCGGCGGCGGACGGGGGCCGGCGGCTGACGGGGAAGCTCGATTGGCGGATTTCTGCCCTCTACGGGCATAAATCCGCCAATCGGATCCAGACAGACCGTCCGTCACCCATTCGGGGGCCCGTGCCAACCCCCTGGGACGGTCAGAAAAGGGTCAGGCGGTCCGGAGCGATGCCGCGCAGCTCGTCGTAATCGACCTCGACACATTCGATCCCGCGGGCTGCGGCCAGCACCTGCGCCTGGGGCTTTATCCGCTGGGCCACGAACATCCCGCGCACCGGCCTGAGCCGGCCGTCCAGATCGAGCCGCTCCAGGTAACGGGCCAGTTGCTCCACGCCGTCGATCTCGCCCCTCCGCTTGATCTCGATGGCCACGGCCTGCCCCTCGGCGTCGCGGCAGAGGAGGTCGACCGGGCCGATGTCGGTCGGGTACTCCCGTCGAACCAGTTTCAGACCGGGGCCCAGCACGTCGGGACGGGCGGCCAGAAGCTCCTGCAGGTCGGCCTCGACCCCATCCTTCCTCAGGCCGGGATCAACACCGAGATCGTGCTCCACGTCGTAGTGGACCTGCTCCAGGTGGATGGTGATGGTCTCGCCCTTGGAGTTCGCGACGACCCACCGGTCCTCGTCGACCTGGAGCCGGCACGGTGGCGTCATCCAGTTCAACGGCTTGTACGCCCCGCCGTCGGAGTGGACCGACACGGAACCATCGGCCTTCACCATGATCAGCCTGGTCGCCGACGGCAGATGGGCGGACAGGCGGCCGGCGTAGTCGACCCGGCAGGTGGCGATGACCAGACGCATGGCCCAGTCATTCTGGCCGATCAGACCGGCACGGGCCCGCACCCCCGCCCTCCGCACCCCCGGCCCGGCACGGATCCGCACCCGGGGCCGGGCGCGGCCCTAGCGTTGGGACCCTGGTCGAACCCGTCCCGAGCATCGAGGAAGCGCCGGCCTGGTCCCACCCGGCCCCGGCCCCGCCGCCCGACGGCCCCGAAGCCGCCGGCCGCATCGGCGCGCCCATCCGGCAAGTGGCGGCGGACGCGGTTGCGACGGGACCGTGGGGCCGCCCGCTGCGTCCCCTCCGCCCCTTCACTGCCTACCTGCGAGGGGCCGACACAGACGAAGGGGGTGGCAGCCCCCCGGATGCCGCCCCGCATACGGACCGGGGTACCGGGACGGATGCGGGCTCTCCCTTACCGCTCCGGCCAGCGAAGGAGGAGGCGCCGGTCGACCGGCCGCCCTACAGCATGGTCAGGCCTCCTCCCCCGCCGCCCCTGGCGCCGGGACGCGACGAGCGGCAGCTCGGCCGTCGCTCCCGCTCCCTGCCAGGCCGGCGCTGGCCCTTGGAGGCCCTGGCCGCCGTGGTCCTGCTCTTCGTGATGGGGGCGGTCTTCCATCCGACCGCACCCAGTCCTCCCACCCCGGCGGAGCGCTGGCTGGAGGCAAACAGCCACCGCATCGTGGCGCTGGCCCGGGACATCGCGGGCCTGCAGGGCTCGCTCCTTCGGGCGACGACGGCTTCCTCCCGGCCCCGTGCGGCCGCTCCTCCCATCCTGCGACTCCGAGCGGACCTGGACCGGGCCGAACATCTGGGCGCCCCGCCCGTAGCATCCGTGAGACGCATCTGGACCTCCGCCCTCGAAGAGGCCGGGGCGGCGTTACGGATACTGACCACCTCCGGGGCCGCACCCACAGCCACCCGGTTGGCCTCGGCACGGGCCGACCTGGACGCGGCCGGCCAGGCGCTGGTGGCGGTATCGGCGGGCGCCCACTCGCCGGCACCCATACTCCCCCACTGAACAACAGGAACGGCGCTACCCACCTCCCGTCCCGTTGCTACCCGCACCGGAGGGGCTGCGGGGCACCCGGAAAGGCCGGCCTGGGAACTGCCGGCCCGCTCGCCAGGGAGGCGGCGGCACTCGATCTGACAGACCGGTGCGCCAGGCCGGGGATGGCCCGGCCGAATACCGCGTCGACGACCGCGGAGCCGCTGACCCGGACCGAATCGCCGTCGATGGCCATGGCCAGGGTTATGTGGTGGAGCCCCGAATCGTGCTGGGCCGCCACAGCAGCACACACTGTCCGGGCCACCGCAGAGGGATCGAGCACCAGGCTTCCCTGACGGTAGAACGAGGAGTTGTCCAGTCCGGCCGTGACCGCGTCGTTGGCCGCGGCCGAGAGGGCGTCGTGCAACTGCTGCTGGCCCAGATACGCAACCGCGCTGTCGACCGCCAGTGACGCCAGCAGCACCAGCACCAGGAATCCGGCCGGCACCAGCGCCAGGGCGCTCCCCAGTTCACTGGTGCCCGCCCGTCCTTCGCCACGGGTTCCTCTGATGCGGTGCTGAACGGCATCTGCGCCGGTCACGGGCACGACGCTGCTCCTGGCAGTCCGGACCGGAACGGATCGACCAGCTCCGAGTGGTCACTCCTGACCAGAAGGCCACGTCCCACCCGGCCCACGAACGGCAGGTCGAGCAGGGGCGCCGGGTAGGACACGGCGATGGTGACGCGGCTGCACCGGGCGAATCCGCCAGATACGACGGATATCCGTGCCCGGTCCGGATTGCGGCCGAACCCGGCGAGTGCCTGATCGGCGGCGATGGTGGCATCGGACGCTGCGGCCTCCGGGTCGGCCGCTTCGACGAAGGTCCGAGCCGCCTGGCGGGCCGCTTCGGTCGTGGCGCCCTTGGTGTCCACGATCGCCCACGCGTAGGCGACCAGGAGGGTGCCGGCCACGAACAGCAGCATCCCGAACAGAAGACCTGAGAATCCACCCACGAAGCCGGCTTCGTCCCGGTGCCGGCCACGCAGGGAGTGGCACCTCTCAGCAGGCGCTGAGGCAGCAGCCAGCCTCCGCTGCCCGGCGCCGGCCACCGGAGGGCACCGGAGCCGCGGCGATCGGGCGCCGGCGCTCAACGGAACCGCTCCGTTCGCACCGTCACGGTTCTGGCGATGCGGCTCCAGCCCGGCAGGCCCGGAAGGAACTCGGGGCTGTGGGCCACCACGTGCAGCACGACCTGCCGGGCGTCCGCCTCCTCCCAGACGAAGCGGGTCTTCCTCCTCCCGAAGGACCCCAACTCGAGCCGGGCGGACGCCTCGGCCTGGGCCTCGTCGTCGGCTGGGACGGGCGACTGGGCCACGCTCTCCGCCGCCCGGGTGGCCACCGAGGTCAGGACCGAGGTGGCGTAGAGCCGCACGATCACCTGGGTGGCGAAGAGCAGGAGCACCATGAAGATGGCGAACCCGATCACCGTCCCGATGATCGCCACGCCCGCAGCGGGCGCGTCAGCAGCTCGTGGTGGTCTGCCCGATACAGTTGACCTGGCGGTCGACATGGGCGGCGGCATGGTTGAACGTCGAATCGAAGGCGATCCACATGGCCACCCCGATGAAGGCCATCACCAGGACGGCGATGGCAGTAGAAATGACACCTTCTCCGCGCTCGTCGCGCTCTGGACCTGCCACCCGTTTACCTCCGGGATAACGGGTCTTGCAGACAGTCATTCCGCCTCCCCCCGATGGGCTCGCCTGACTCTCTCCGTAAACTACGCAAACTCCCATAATGTGCGCAATGGCCTTTCAGGCCTTTGCGAACAAATTCAGGGCGGCGAGGAACGGCACCGCCAGCAGGAGTGCCCCCGGGACGAGGGTGGCCACGGTGACCGGCACCCAGACCTGTTGGGCCCGCCGCTCCATCAGCTCGATGGTCCGGCGGTGCAGGTCCCGCCGGGCCTGTCTCGCCTCTGTGGTCACCATGCGACCCAGGTCGGCCGCCGCCGAGTGCACCGTCAGTATGCCTACCAGCCGTTCCACGGCAGCAGACCCGCTGCGATCGGCCCACTCCCTCAGAGCCTCTGATTCAGACAGCCCCTGCTGCAGCCGGTTGACGACGTCCTCCAGGTCGCGAGCCACGCATCCCCTGCCCCGGGCAGCCAGCCGGCCGAGCGCGGCACCGAGGGAGTAGCCGGCGTTCAGCAGGATGGCCAGCTGCTCCGACACCACCGGCAGCTCCTCCTCGGTCGCCCGCTGCCAGCGTTCCGACGCCCGGGCCAGGCGCTGCTCGATCACGAGGAACACCAGGAGAGGGGCGCCCCCCACCAGCAGCAGACCGAGTGGCACCGACCGGCCGAGCGACGACAGCGCGGCGCCTGCCACCAGGGCTACACCGCACCAGCCCATCTGGTGGGCGCGGAAGGCGGCAGGCGTCGTGTCCGAGTGGACCCTCCGTAGCCTCAGCTCTGACCTCTCCTGAACGCCGAAGAGCGCCGCCAGACGATCACCGATGTCGCGCGCCAAGGGGGTCATCACCTCGCGCACCGACTCAACCGAACCGACGGGCCCGCGCTCCCGACCCCCCGCTCCCGGATGGAACGGCCGGAGCCGCTCGGTCAACGGCGGCCGGGCGAACCGTCTCCAGCCGGACAGGAGAAGGGTGGCGCCGATCCAGACCAGCACCCCGGCCCCGAGAGCCAGCCTCACCGGAACACCCTGGGCGAACGGGGAAGTTTCATCAGGCGTCCGGACCAGGCCCAGCATGCCGCCACGGCCACCAGGCCGATGGCCACCGCAATCTGACCGCCGGTGGTGGCGTAGGCCTGGCGGCCGGTCCCGATGGTCAATCCGGCCAGTGCCATTCCCAGCGGCACCAGGAGAACGAAGCGCCGGGCGAAGCGAACGCCCGCCTGGTGGGTCACCGAGTCCTTGCGGTTCTGCAGATCGATCACCCGGTCCTCGATCAGGTCGGACAGCCTCGAATCCAGGTCGGTGCCGCCGATCTCATGCGCCAGGAGAAGGGTCTCGAGGATCGCATCGGCGGAGGGATCGGCCAGCCTGTCCTTCAGCAGCGCCGCGGTCCGGCCGAAGTCGGTGGTCAGGAGCCATTCCCGCTCGGCAGCCGCCATCGCGGGGCGCCACTCCTCAGGCGCTCTGCGTCCCGCTTCGAACAAAGCCTGCGGCACGGACCTCCCGAGCGAGCCGGTCCTCAGCCTCATCTCCTCCAGCAGGACGGGCCAGGATTCGCCAGCCTTCTCAATCCGGAGTTGACGTCGGCGGCGGTAGGCGGACACCGGGAAGCTGGCGGCGAGAAATCCGACGATGAGGGCGGGGACCGCGGCGTCGAACAGCAGGTAGCCCCCGACTCCGCCCAGCACGAACAGCGCTCCCACAGCCGACGCGAACTCCCCCACCGACACCGTCCCGATACCCGCCTGATCGAGCCAGACCCGCATCCCGGAGCGGACATCCCAGCGGCGGCCTGGTCCGCGCTGGGCCCGCCGGTCCCGGGACGTCCCCGCCACCGCCGAGTAGAGCAGGTACGCCCCGGCCCCCGCCAGCACCGCGGCCCCAGCCGCCGATATGGCGGCCACCTGATTCATGCCGGTCCCTCCGCTGTCACCAGCGAACGGGTATCGAAGCCGTGCAACTCGAGAGCGCGGGCTGCCCGCACCGGCAGGTTGCCCGACCAGCGGAGGGCGTCCGTGAAGCGGGGCCGCACGAAGAGGCTGGTCGTCGTGAAGGCGACGGTCCCGGCTGCCACCTGGAGGTCCTCGACCGCCAGCACCTCGGTGACCCGGATGTCCCCGTTCTGGCGGGCACAGTGCACCACGACGTCGATGGCTTCGCTCACCAGGGCCGACAGGGCAGAGACGGTGAGGTCTGAGCCGGTCTCGGCCAGTTGACAGATGAACCTCAGACGCGAGAGTGCCTGGCGGGCCGAACCCGAATGGATGGTGGTGAACCCCTGGACCCCCGATGACAGGGTCAGCAGGAGCGGCAGAGCCTCCCGGTCGCGCACCTCCCCGACGATGGCCACATCGGGCGCCATCCGCAGGAATCCGGCGACCAGGCGGCGCAGATCGACCTCCTTGCGATCGGCGCGGGCCGGGCGGGTCTGCATGTGCGCCACGTTCGGCAACGGCACGTCGGTCTCGAAGACCTCCTCGGCCACCACCACCCGGAGGGAAGGCTCCACCTCCGCCGCCAGGCAGCCGAGAAGGGTTGTCTTGCCCGATCCGGGGGCGCCGGCGATCAAGACCGACAGACCGCTCCGGACGCAGGCGCCCAGGAAGCGGGCGGTCGCCTGGTCGAGCATCTCGAGAGCGATCAGCTCGTGCAGCGACCGGCGGGCCACGCCGGAGAATTTTCTGATGTTCACCAGCAGGTGGCCGTCCCGGCCGATGTCCGAGTGGACGATGTGCAGGCGGGCTCCGTTGTCCAGCTGGGCGTCCTGCAGGCCCTCCGCCGGGTCGAGCTTGCGGTGCGACCGGCTGGCGTCGTCGAGGATCTTGGTCAGGACCCGGCTGACGTGGTCGTCGTCGTGGAAGACCTCGTTGTGGTAGCCGCCCGCTCCGGAGTGCCGCTTGGTGAAGATGGCGGCCGGGCCGTTCACCATGATCTCCCACACGTCCGGATCGGCCAGTAGCGGCTCGAGCGGACCGTAGCCGATCAGGTTCCGCAGTCCCCGCTCGACCGCCCCGTCCGGGTCGGCGATGTCGATCGGGCGGCGGCCGCGACGGAATTCCTCCCGCCACCGCGATACCTCCTCCACCAGCAGGTCCCGCAGCCGATCCCGGGCCCGGGGCTCCGCCATGTCGATGTCAGCTTCCTTGGCCCGCTCCTGAACGGCCCGCTCGATCTCGCGGAGAGGCGACGTCCACTCCCAAGCCGCTTCGCTGGTCACCGCGCCGCTGACCACGACACGGGAAGGTACTAAATGTCCGGAAAAATGAAAAGGGGCCTTTTGCTGCGCCCCGGTCCGGGGGCTCCCCCGGGTCAGCCGGCGCGGGCCATCGAGCCGGCCCGGGCCGCCCGCCGGAACGTCTCGCCTCCGACGGAAGGTCCCGGCTCGCCGGCGGCACCGGACCCGGGGCCGCCACCGGCCGAGGCCATCATCAGCCAGCTGGTCCGCAGCTGATCGGTCGACGGATCGTAGACCCCGGTCCAGACGGTGATGGAGTTGGTCCGCGGCCATCCGGCCACAGATCCGACGACCCCCCGGCCACCGTCGTGGCGGACGGTGTAAGTGCCGTTCACCCGGTACGGGCGGTAGGAGGTGCCGTCGCTGGCTGCTCTGAAGGTGCCGGTGATCCACCCGTCCCCGCGGACCTCCAGTTCCAGAACCGAACCCTGTTCGTTGATCCAGCGACCGTCGAGTTCGTGCTCCGGCGTGGCCGGGACTCGAGGTGTTCTTCTCAGCATCGCCCCTCCCGGATGGGATTAAAAACCTATTGTTCCTGCCTGCGCCCCTCGACCCCTAGGGTCGAAAGTCTCCTTGCGGCCGGATGCTGTGCGCCCGGAACTGACGGCAGAATAAAGCCTCATGCCGGCAGGTCGCGTGGAAGTTGTACGAGGCGACATCACAAAGCTCGCGGTGGATGCCATCGTCAACGCCGCCAACGCGGCCCTCGCCGGCGGTGGTGGCGTCGACGGGGCGATCCACGCCGCCGCAGGATGGCGGGAGCTCTCTGACGCGTGCGCCCGGCTCGGCGGTTGCGAACCGGGCGATGCGAAGCCCACCCCCGGTTTCGCCCTTCCAGCCCGGTGGATCATCCACACGGTCGGGCCGGTGTGGCGGGGCGGCACCGAGCGAGAGGCCGAGACTCTCGCCTCCTGCTACCGCCGCTCCCTGGCGGTGGCCGACGAGCTGGGGGCCGCCGAGGTGGCCTTCCCCGCCATCTCCACCGGGGTTTACGGTTTCCCGCGTGATCTGGCTGCCGACATCGCCGTGCGCTCCGTCACGCAGGTGGAGACGTCGGTGCGGCGGATCATACTGGTGGCCTACGACGCGGTGGGGCTCCGGCTCTACGAGGATCGGCTGACGGGAATCTGAGCGCCCGGGCCGACCTGCCCGTCGCCGGAAGGCGCCGGCCGCCGGTCGGGGCCGCCTCGTCGGGTGACGAACAGCCTCGCGGCCACGATCAGCAGGGCGACGAGGAAGCCGATCCCGGAGAGGACGGCGAAGACCCCGTTGACATGGGCGTTGCCGCCGGTGGTGCGCAGCGGGAGCGTCGCCGGCGATACGGGCAGGGAGCCGCCCAGCGGCGCGATGGTCGTGGTGGTGGTCGGCGCGGCGGTCGTGGTCGGGTGGGCGGTGGTGTAGGTCGGGTAGCCCGCCGCGGGGGCAACGGCGCGTGGCGCGGTGTCAGGCGTTGCGGTGACCGCTGTGACGGGAGCAGCGGTCGACACAGGCACCGATCGGACCGTGGTCGCCGGAACCGTACTGGCCGGGGGGCTCACGGTGGTCGACGGCGCCGGCGGGGTTGAGGAGGTGCCGGCCCGAGGTGCCGTGGTCGTCCCGAAGATCTGCGACGTCAGGGTGCCGGCCCTGGCCGGCGCCGCTCCCAGGAACACCACGGCGAGCATGACCCCCAGCACCAGGGCGCCGACAGCTGTCACCGCTTCGAGCACCCGTCGCGCCATCGACCCAGTTTGGCTCACCCGGGGCTTTCCTGCCGGGGAGGCAGCAGCACCACATCGCCCGGAAACAGCAGGCTGGGATCGGCTGGATCCGGGAGGGTCGGGCGATTGGCCCTCACCAAGCGGGCCCAGTAGGCAGCCACCCGTTCGGGGGGACCGCCGACCGTCGCCTCTGCGATCGACCAGAGACTGTCACCGGGACGGACCACCCACCCGGCTCGGGCGGCTGGGGGCGCCGGCCACCCCTGTGGTGCCGCTGCGGGCCGCGACGCCGGCGGGTGCGGCGGGGAGGCTGGAGATGCCGGCCGGGGGGTGGGGGGTGACGCCGGTGGCGGCGAGCGGTGGGCCCTGCCCATCGGCGGCGGCCCGGTGTTGGCCAGCACGGGTGCGGCCGGCGGCCCGGCCGGGATCGCGCTCATCCCGGGTGGGCTGCTCCCGCAGGCGGCTACCGCCGCGCCGGTGGCGCTCAATCCGATCGCCACCCTCAGCACCGCTCCGACACCCGGCACCCTCCGGGCCATGAGAATCCGGCGGGTCAGCCCCGGACCCGGCCAGCGGGCCAGGGCGAGGGACAGACACAGGAAGGCGACGGCCATCACCGCCGAGGAGACGATCAGAACCACCCGCCCCACGGAGAACACGGCGAGCACCGGGCCGGAGGCGGCATACCACCGTGCGACCGCCTGGCTGCTGCCGGTACGGGGAAGGGGCAGATCCCGTCCGGCCATCCACACGACCAGCCCGGTGATCCCGCTCACCAGGGCACCGGTGAGGGCTCGGCGCCAGCCCCGCGGGCCGACCCGGGACGTCATGATCCCCGGGCGGTCCCGGCCCCCGGAACGGGGATCCGGGAGCCCGACCGGCCCATCACCAGAAGGTCGTCGCAGCCGTCCCGGACCTGCTCGACAGCCAGGCCCACCGCACCGGGACGGCGGGCGACAGGACTGGCCCGCAGCGACGCGCCCGGTCCGGGCCAGCCGCCGAAGATCCACACCCAGCCGTCGGCCAGATCCAGCACCGCCGGGCGGACCCCGCCGCAGCCCCACCGGCCCATCACGGTGATCAGCCGTCCCCCTGCCGGGTCGGAGAGCACATAGCGGCCGTCCGGGCGCGGCACGGTCCCCGCCGGCGGGGCCGGCGCCGGGGCCCGGGCCGGTGACGACGGGCCGAGAAGGACCGGGACGACCAGGACGGCGACGAGAACCGCCGCCACTGCCCCACCTGCCGCCGCCGCTCTCCCACCGGGGCGGAACGGCCGGGACGGTCGGGACGACCGGCGGAACGCCGGTCGTCCCGGTTGCGTGCCATCAGGAACCCGGGAGCCGGGCCCGTCCTTTCCCTCCCCCTTCTGGGGAGCGGGGCTCTCCAGCCGGGCATCGGGGACCAGGTCGACGACCCGCCGGGCCAGCCGGCGGGCACTCGGGGGCCGGCCCAGCCGGCGACCACCGCAGCCGGCCAGCAGCCGGGCTACCCGGCGGTCCGGGTGCGGTGGCAGGAAGGCAGACAACATCACAGCCAGGTCCTTCACGTCCCCGGCGGCCAGCACGGCCAGTTCCGAAGGGGAGGAGGGCCGACTGGCCCGACCGAACCCGCACAGCACGGGCCGGCCCTGCTCGTCGAGTAGGACGTGGTCAGCACTGACGGCCCCGTGGACCCAACCCAGGTCGTGCAGATCGGCCAGGGTGGCGCCGATGGCGGCCGTCAGCCCGGCGAGCACCTCCAGCGGCAGCCGGGGACCGGCGTCCGCCAGTGGCCGGCCCCCTATCCGGGACAGGACCAGACGGTCGGGCGGATCACCGCCTTCGCTCGCCAGGAGCGCTACCACCCCGGGGTGGGCGCAGGCCCGTAGTGCCCTGGCCTCTCCCTCCAGCCTGGAACGATCGGCCTCCGAGTCCGCCTCCTTGACGACCTGCTCCCCGTCCAGCACGACGCGCATGAGACATAACTACCATGACAGGCACTGAAAGTACAGGAGCAGGACTGGAATCAGGAGAGGCGGAGGGCTACCTCGTTGGCAAGGAGCCGGCCCCGCACGGTGAGCACCAGGCGCCCGCCGGCGCCGGGGACGAGCAGGTCGGCCAGTACCGGGTCGTCCTCCCAGCCCGGTACCGCCGAGGCCGGCACCCCCTCTGCGCTGCGGACCTGCAACTGGAGCCGCTCCGCCCGCCGGGTGGCAGGGTCGAGGTTCTCCCCCGCCGCCTCCACCGGCCCGCCGTCACGGACGAGGCGGATGTACCGGTCCGGCGTGCGGACGTTCCACCACCGCCTGGACCACCCTGTGACCTGGTCGACCCTGTGGGAATGGGCGGCGCATCCGATGCCCTGGTACTCGCCCTGCTGCCAGTACAGCTTGTTGTGCCGGCATTCAGCCCCGGGGCGGGCCCAGTTGGAAATCTCGTACCAGTGGAGACCGGCCTGGTTCAACCGCTGGTCCGCGTGCAGGTACTTGTCCGCCTGGTCGTCGGGGTCTGGGTGGCGGCCGGGATCGGAGGAGAGCGGTGTGCCCGGCTCCACCGTCAGGCCGTAGGCGCTGACGTGGAGAGGAGCCGGAGAGAGGGACAGGACGGCGTCGAGGGTGGCGGACCAGTCGGCCATCGACTCCCCCGCTCCTCCCATGATGAGATCGACGCTGTAGCGGTCGCCGAAGCCCTCCGCCCCGGCGGCTTCGACGGCCCGGACGACTGCCTCCGGGTCGTGACGCCGACCCAGGCCCTCGAGCACGTGGGTGGCCATGGACTGGACTCCGAACGACACGCGGTTGACCCCGGCGTCCCGGTAACCGGCCAACTTCGCACGGTCGACGGTCTCGGGGTTGCATTCCGCCGTCACCTCGGCGTTCGGGACCCGAGGTACGGCGTCGAGGATGGCGCCGAGCTGCTCGGGCCGCAGCAACGAGGGCGTGCCACCTCCGAAGAAGACCGATGTCGCCGGCCTCGACCCGTCGAGCTGGCGGCGGGCATCCGCCACACAGGAGTCGACGTAGTCCCCGATCAGGTGTGAACGGTCGGTCCAGGTGGCGAAGGCGCAGTAGTCGCAGCGCGACGAGCAGAACGGGATGTGCACATACACCCCGAAAGGGTCATCACCGCTGCCGGCACCGTAGACTTTCATGCGTGAAGACCATCCACGAGGAGCTGAGCTTCGACCATCCCGCCGGCCAGGTGTTCGCCCTCATCTCGGCGGGAGCCTTCCAGCTCGAGGTCATCGCCCATATAGGGGGTCATGACGGGGAACTGGTCG
>JAKAXG010000769.1 GCA_021827225.1 Actinomycetes bacterium
CGGGGTTGGCCGTGCTCAACGGCGACGACGAGCGGGTGCGCCGGATGGCCGGCCGGGGACCGGCCCGGGCGCTGCTGTACTCGGCGGCCACCCCGGCTGCGGCCGGGGCGGAGGTGGTGGCCGAGAACGTGTCGCTGGACGCCGAGCTGCGGCCCCGCTTCGTCGTCCGCTCACCGTGGGGATCGGCCGACGTCGTGCTCGAGGCTCGCGGGATCCACCAGGTCGGCAACGCGCTGGCGGCGCTGGCGGTGGCGGCCAACGAGGGGGTGGAGCTGGCCGGGGCGGCCGCCGCCCTGCGATCGGCGGCGCTGTCACCCATGCGGATGGACCTGCGGCGGGCCCGCTCGGGTGCCGCCGTGCTCGACGACTCCTACAACGCCAACCCGGCGTCGATGGCCGCCGCCCTGCGGGCCCTGCACGCCCTGCCGGCCGGCCGCCGGGTCGCGGTGCTGGGGCTGATGGCGGAACTGGGCGATGCCCGGCAGGAGGAGCACCTGGCCATCGCCGACCTGGCCGGCCGGCTGGGCATCGAGGTGGTGGCGGTCGGGACATCCGACTACGGCGTGGATCCCGCCGGCGATGCCGAGGAGGTGCTGCGGCGGATCGGCCCCCTGGGTGCCGGCGACGCCGTGCTGGTGAAAGGCAGCCGGGTGGCGGCCCTCGAGAGGATCGCCACCCGGCTGATCGAGGACTGACGGCCGGCCCCCGGGGACCGGCTGTCAGGTGGCCGGCCGGGTCAGCTGCCCTTGTAGTCGGTGGCCGGCCGGGCCAGCGCCGTGGGGTTGAAAGCCAGCGGGCTGCCGGAGGCGTACATGTTCGACTGGGTGCCCTGGATACCGGGATACTGGCCGAGGACGTAGTACAGGATGGCGGCGTGCTGCATCTCCACCGGCTGGATGGTCGCGGCCACCCCGATCGAGCTGGAGGCGGAGAGTGCCGGGATGGCGGCCTGGTAGGTCTGGGCGGCGATGTTCTCCACCAGGAGGGCCAGCTGGGCCAGCTGCGACGCGTCGGTCACCTTGGCGAAGGCGGCGTTCACCTGGGGGGTGAGGACCGGGTCGGTGGCGGTTACCGCCGGCTTGCCGGCGGCGGTGAGGGCGGCGTTCCAGGCCTTGGCGTGGTCCTCGTGCTGGGCCATCGCCGTCTGGGCGAAGGTCACCACGGCCGGGGGGACGGTACCGAGCTTCCCTGCGGTGGCCGCGGTTATGCCGGCTCTGTAGGCGTAGACGCCGAGATTCTCCAGGCTGGCCGCGGTGGCGGCAACGGCCAGGTCACCGCTCAGGCTGGTGGAGCCGCCCGAGGCACTGCCTCCGGTCGTCGTGGGGGCGGGCACCGTGGTCGGGGCGGTCGTCCTGGTCGACGACCCGCATGCCGCGATCACAGCGCCGCTGGCGCCCAGACCGGCGGCCCCGAGCAGGAAGGTGCGGCGGCTGCTGGCCCTCCGGCCGATGCCCTCACCGGCGTCCCTGAAGGACGACACCCATTCGGCGACGGCTGCCTTCAGTGCCGGTAGCCCCTGGTCACGGTGCATCTCGTCGAGCTGCTCGGTCATGGACAGCAACTCTGAATCGGACAGGTGGTCGTTGACTCTGGTCATCAGGAAACGGCTCCTTCAGTGGCCGGGCTGGCGTCCTTGGTGGGATAGAAGGGATTGGGGAAACCGACGCTGCCGGCGGCGGCCGGGAGCTTGGCGGCGACTGTGGGGCTCAGGGCGATGAGGTTGGAGGCTCCCGCCGCGAGCAGGGCCTTGACCGCGTTCAGGACGGCGACGTGCTGGGCCTCGACGCCCATGATGGAGGCGGTGATCTTCTTGGCGTTGGTGTCGCTCAGCATGGAGCAGTTGGCGACGTAGGTCTCGGCTGCCACGTTCTCCAGGGTCGCGGCCAGGTCGACGACCATCGCTGCTCCCTGCGAGGGGGTGGCCCTGGTGATGGAGGCCACCGCGGCGTTGACGGTGGGGACGTATTTGGGATCGGGGCCGTTCTGAGCCTTCCCCCCGAGGGCGGTGACCGCCGAGTTGAACGCCTGGGCGTGCTGGGCGTGCTGTCCCATGGTGGTCTGGGCGAAGGCCTTTATGACCCCGTTGGCCGAGGAGCCACCGATGTAGGGGAGGGTGAGAGCCGTCCTGTAGGTGCTCACTGCCAGGTTCTCGATCGAGGCGGCCGTCTGGAGGATCTGGACGTCCATGGAGGTGGCGGCGAAGGCCGGGGTGGCGGCGATGGAGAGGAGGGCGGCACCGAAGGCGGTGGCGGCGAGCGCTCCTCCGGCGGCCAGGCCCCTGCGGATGCCGGTCTCAGTGGCGGCGGCGCTCAGCGCCGACTGCTGGGGGTCGAGGCCACCGTGAGCCCGGGCCTCCCGGCCCAGCTCGACGATCTCTTCGAGCGAATCTCGCGTGGCGCGCATGGCGTCGACGTGGAGGTCCTGCGACTGCTCGACGAGTCCGTCGAGAGCCTGGTCGTCTAGGGGCATTCTCTTTCTGGCTCCTTGTTGTCGGTGGTGCGGAGTTACCGGGTTGGTGCGGGAACGGTCGGGGCGCGCTAGC
>JAKAXG010000065.1 GCA_021827225.1 Actinomycetes bacterium
GCCCTGAGCGGCGCGCAGAGAGCCGGAGACCCCCCGATGTCCGAACGACACGCCTCAATGATGGAACCGCCCGTCGAGGACCTCCTCGACCGGGTGGACTCGAAGTTCACGCTCGTGAGCCTGGCCGCCATGCGGGGACGCCAGATCAACTCCTACTTCAACCAGCTGGGTGAGGGCCTCGGCTCGATCGTCCCGCCTCAGGTCACCTCCGTGTCGCGCAAGCCGCTGTCCATCTCCCTGGAGGAGATCTCCGCCGGCAAGATCACCTACACCCGCATCGATCCCCTCGCCGAGGCGGAGGAGCCCGAAGGGGCCGGCGAGCCCGAAGCGGCCAGCTAGCCGCCCCGGGGTCCGGTCATAGCGGAGTCCACGGCGGCTGTCTCCGGCCGCCGGATCGTCCTTGGGGTCAGCGGTGGTATCGCGGCCTACAAAGCTGTCGAGGTGTGCCGGCGCCTGGTCGACGCCGGCGCCTGGGTCAGCCCGGTGATGACCGCCGGGGCCACCCGCTTCATCGGCGAGACCACCCTGTCGGCCCTGGCCTCCGAGCCGGTCCGGCGCACACTGTGGGACAGCCCCGAGACCATCCCGCACACCCGGCTGGGCCAGTCCGCCGACCTGGTGGTGGTGGCCCCCGCCACCGCCCGGGTGATCGGGACCTACGCCGCCGGGATCTCCTCCGACCTGCTCACCGCCACCCTGCTGGCCACCCGGGCTCCGGTGCTGGTGTGCCCGGCCATGCACACCGAGATGTGGGAGCACCCGGCCGTGCAGGACAACATCGCCACGCTGCGCCGGCGGGGGGTCCACGTCCTCGAGCCGGCGTCGGGACGGCTGGCCGGCGGGGACGTCGGAGCCGGGCGGCTGGCCGACCCGGCCGACATCGTGGCCGCGGCGGCGGCCATCCTGGGCCGGGACCGGGCCCTGGCCGGGGTGCGGGCGGTGGTCACCGCCGGCGGCACACGGGAGCCGATCGACCCGGTCCGCTACATCGGCAACCGCTCCTCCGGCAAGCAGGGATACGCCCTGGCCGCGGCCCTGGCCCGACGGGGTGCCGAGGTGACGCTCGTCAGCACCGTCGCCGCCAGCCTGCCCGCGCCACCCGGGGTGGGCGTGACGGAGGTGGAGACGGCGGCCCAGATGGAGGCGGCGGTACGGGCCGCGGCGGCCGGCGCGGCGGTGGTGGTCATGGCCGCGGCGGTGGCCGATTTCACCCCCAAGGCCAGGGCCGACCACAAGCTGAAGAAGTCCGAGGGGGTACCCGAGGTGATCCTCGAGCAGACCCCCGACATCCTGGCCGGGCTGGGGCGGGACCGCCGTCGGGGCCAGGTGATCGTGGGCTTCGCAGCCGAGACGGTGACCGGCACCGGTCCGGGCCTCCGGGAGCTGGCCCGGGCCAAGCTGGCGGCCAAGGGCGCCGACCTGATCGTGGCCAACGACGTGGCCGCCCCCGGTGTCGGTTTCTCCCACGACACCAACGCCGTGCTCATCGTAGGAAGCGACGGACTGGACATCGAAGTACCTCTCGCCAGCAAGGATGCCGTGGCCGAGGCGGTCGTCGACGCCATCGCCGGCCTTTTACCCCAACAGAATCAGGAGCAGGAACGATCATGAGCCGCTGGACCTTCACCTCGGAGTCGGTGACCGAGGGCCACCCCGACAAGATGGCCGACCAGATCTCCGATGCCGTCCTCGACGCCCTACTGGCTCAGGACCCCAACTCCCGGGTGGCGTGCGAGACCCTGCTCACCACCGGCCTGGTGATGGTGGCCGGCGAGATCACCACCGAGGGCTACGTGGAGATCCCCCGGCTGGTCCGTGAGGTCGTCACCGACATCGGATACACCAGTTCGTCGGTGGGCTTCGACGGTCACACCTGCGGCGTGGCCGTGTCGATCGGCTCGCAGTCCCCCGACATCGCGCAGGGGGTCAACACCGCCATGGAGGTCCGCTCGGGTACCAGCGGCGAGGACATCCTCAACTCCCAGGGGGCCGGCGACCAGGGGATGATGTTCGGCTACGCCTGCGACGAGACCGAGGATCTGATGCCCATGCCGATCTGGCTGGCCCACCGGTTGGCCCAGCGGCTGGCCCAGGTCCGCAAGGCCGGGGTGCTGCCCTACCTGCGTCCCGACGGCAAGACCCAGGTCACCTTCGAGTACGAGGACGGCCGCCCGGTCAAGCTGAAGACCGTGCTGGTGTCCACCCAGCACAACCCCAACATCGATCTCGAGACCCTGCTGCTGCCCGACCTGCGCGACCACGTCATCATGCCGCTGATCCCGTCGCAGTTCGCCGGGGACGGCTTCAAGATCCTGGCCAACCCGACCGGCAAGTTCGAGCTGGGCGGCCCCCACGCCGACGCCGGCCTCACCGGCCGCAAGATCATCGTCGACACCTACGGGGGGGCGGCCCGCCACGGCGGCGGCGCCTTCTCCGGGAAGGACCCCTCGAAGGTGGACCGCTCGGCCGCCTACGCAGCACGGTGGGTGGCCAAGCACGTGGTCGCCTCCGGGGCGGCCGCCCGCTGCGAGATCCAGGTGGCCTACGCCATCGGCGTGGCCCGGCCGGTCTCGCTGCTGGTCGAGACCTTCGGCACCGAGCAGGTCGACCCGGCCCGGATCGTCGAGGCGGTGCAGCAGGTGTTCGACCTGCGCCCGGCGGCCATCATCCGGGATCTGGACCTGCGCCGGCCGATCTACCGGCGCACCGCCGCCTACGGGCACTTCGGCCGGGGCGAGAAGGAGTTCACCTGGGAGCAGCTCAGCCGGCTGGACGCGTTCAAGTCGGCTCTGGGCGCCTGACCCAGACTCCCGGCGACGGCCCGGGGCGGGTGGCCCGGGTCGTCACCGACGTCGCCGGGATCGACAAGGAGTTCGACTACCTGGTGCCGCCGGACATGGCCGCCGGGATCGGCGTCGGCACCCAGGTGCGGGTCCAGCTCGGCGGCCGGCGGGTCGGGGCGTGGGTGGTGGCCACCGGTGCCCCTGACGCCAGCCACGGCGGGCCGGCCCTCAAGCCGCTCGCCAAGCGGCGCGGTCACGGGCCGGAGCCGGACGTGGTCGAACTGGCCGCCTGGGCGGCGTGGAGGTGGGCCGGGAAGCGGGCCAGCTTCCTCACGGCCGCCTCCGCCGCCTCGGCCGTCACCCGCCTGCCCGCCCCCCGGCGCCGGCCCCCGGCCCCGCCGCCCGCGGCGACGGGGGCCCGCCTGCCGGACGGCCCCGGCCCCCACATCATCCGGCTGGCCCCCGCCGCCGACCCCACCGCCTGGGTGGCGGCGGCCGCCCAGGCCGGCCCCACCCTGGTGGTTGTGGCGTCCGCGGCCCGGGCCGCGGTGCTGGCCGGCCGGCTGCGCCGGGCGGGGGGCGACGTGGCCCTGCTGCCCGGAGACTGGCCGGCGGCGCGGGCCGGCGCGGCGGTGGTGGTGGGGGCCCGGGCGGCGGCGTGGGGACCGTGCCCCGGGCTGGCCGCGGTGGTGGTCCTCGACGCCCACGACGAGAGCCTGCGCCAGGAGGGAGCCCCCACCTGGAGCGCCGTCACGGTCGCGGTGGAGAGGGCCCGCCGGGCCGGCGCGGCGTGCTTCCTGCTGAGCGCCTGCCCGTCGCTGGAGCTGCTGGCCCTGGGCCGGTTGCAGGTCCCGGATGAGGGCACGGAGCGGGCCGGGTGGGCGCTGACCGAGGTGGTTGACCGCCGCGGCGACGACCCGCGACTGGGGCTGTACTCCGAACGGCTGGTCGGCGCCGTGCGCTCCGGCCAGAAGGTCGCCTGCATCCTCAACCGGATCGGGCGGGTGAAGCTCCTGGCGTGCGGCTCCTGCGGCGAGCTGGCCCGCTGCGAGCGGTGCCAGGCGGCCGTCACCTCGCCGGAGCCGGGCCGTCTGGCCTGCCCCCGCTGCGGCCAGGAGCGGCCGGCGGTGTGTGCCCGCTGCGGCTCATTCGTCCTGAAGGCGCTGCGCATCGGCACCGGCCGGGCCCGGGAGGACCTGGAGCGTCTGGCCGGCCGCCCGGTGGGCGAGGTGAGCGGTCCGGCCGGGCGGTCCGGCCCGGCGCTGCCCGGCCAGGACGTCCTGGTCGGAACCGAGGCCCTCCTGCACAGGCTCGATCCCGGTTCGGGGTTCTCCACGATCGCCTTCGTCGATTTCGACCAGGAGTTGCTGGCCCCGCGGGTGCGGGCCCCGGAGGAGGCCCTGGCCCTGCTGGCCCTGGCGTCGCGGGTGGTGCGGGGACGGCGGGGACGGGTGATCATCCAGTCCCGGATGCCGGAGCATCCGGTGATCCGGGCCGCGACCGCCGCCGACCCGGCGGTGGCCACCGACAGCCAGATCGGGCTGCGGCGGTCCCTGGGTTTCCCGCCGTTCGCGGCGGTGGCGGTCGTGTCGGGTGACGCCGCCGCCGGGTGGGTGGGCCGGCTGGCGGGGGTGGAGGTCCTCGGCCCCGACGCCGGCAGGTGGCTGGTCAAGGCCGTCGACGCCCCCGCCCTGGCCGACGCCCTGGCCGCCGTGCCCCGCCCGGAGAAGGGCACGCTCCGGGTGGCGGTGGACCCGGCCCGCCTGTAACGGCCTCCGGCCCGGCGAGTCGGTAGCCTCGGTTACCCGATGAGCGACACCTCGAAGCTGACCAAACTGGGTTCGCCGACCCGCTACCAGTACGACGACCCGAGCGCCGACATCCTCGAGGTTTTCGCCAACTCCCGGCCCGACAGGCCGTGGGTGGTCGGCCTCGACTGCGCCGAGTTCACCAGCCTGTGCCCGATGACCGGCCAGCCCGATTTCGGCCGGGTGCACATCCACTACGTCCCGGCCGGGCGCTGCGTGGAGAGCAAGAGCCTCAAGCTGTACCTGGGGGCGTTCCGCAACCACGGCGCCTTCCACGAGGACTGCATCAACCGCATCGCCGACGACCTGGTGACGGTCATGGCACCTAGGTACCTCCGGGTGTTCGGGGACTTCCGGGCCCGGGGCGGCATCGCCATCAGGCCCCTCGCCGTCCGGACCGCCCCCGGCCTCAGCCCGGAGGAGCTGAGCGCCTGCCGGGAGCTGGTCGCCCAGCACGACTCGGCCAGCGGCGCCCTGGCCGGCCGGGACTAGCTCCAGCCCCGGCGGCGCAGCTCGTAGAGGGCTATGGCCGTGGCGGTGGCCACGTTGAGCGAGCCGACCCGGCCCATGAGCGGCAGGAACGCCACCGCGTCGCAGGCGGCGAGGGTGGCGGGGCTGAGGCCGTGGTCCTCGTTGCCGACGGCCAGGCACACGTCGGGCCCGGCGGTCATCTGGTGCAGCGGCACCGCGGCGTCGGCCAGCTCCAGGCCGACCACCGTGAAGCCGTCCTCGCGGGCCGCGTCGGCGGCGTCCGCCCCCCGCTCGAACACCGTCCACGACAGGTACCGCTCGGTGCCGAGTGACACCTTGGCCGACTTCGACGACGCCGGGGAGGCGGTGGGCCCGGCCAGGTACAGCTGCTCCACCCGGTAGGCGGCGGCGGTGCGGACGATGGAGCCCACGTTGAACGGCGACTGCACCCCGTCGAGCAGCAGCGACAACCGCCCGCTGCTGCGCCGGTTCCACTCCCGGTGCAGGCGCTTGAGGTCGGTGGGACGGAGCTGCTTCACCGGCCCCTCACCTCCAGGATGCGGTAACCCTTGCGCGACGCCAGGCGGGCCACGTCGAACCCGGTGGAGCGCAGCCACCCGGCCAGGGAGTCCGAGCCGAGGTTCTTCTGCACGACCATCCAGGCGGTGCCTCCGGGAGCCAGGCGGGCCAGCCACCGCTCCAGAAGCTCGTGCAGGGCGGCCTTGCCGATGCGGATCGGCGGGTTGGACCAGATCTGGGCGAAGCGCACATCCGGGGGCACGTCGTCGGGGACCACGGCCCGGACGTTGGCCAGGCCCAGGGCGGCGGCGTTGGCCCCGGCCAACTCCACCGCCCGGGTGTTGACATCGACCGCCCACACGGTGGACGCGGGGAACCGGGTGGCCAGGGCGACGGCGATGGGCCCGTAGCCGCAGCCGAGGTCGAGCAGGGCGCCGGCCGGGTCGGGGCCGACGGGCACGGTGCGGAGCAGCTCCACGGTGCCGAGGTCGACCCCGCTGCCGGCGAAGACCCCCCGGTCGGCGGTCAGCTGCACCCTCAGGTCGGGCAGGGCCAGCTCCACCTGTCTGGGCCGTGACGGCCCGGCCGGCGTCTGGTCGAAGTAGTGGGACATGGGCGCACCATCGGTACCATGGGTACGTGGCTTCCTTCCAGATCCGGCTCTTCGGCGACCCCGTCCTGACCACCCCCGCCAGCGAGGTCACCGACATCGACGGGAAGCTGGTCCGCCTGGCCGAGGACATGCTCGAGACCATGCACGAGGCCCACGGGCTGGGCCTGGCCGCCCCTCAGGTGGGCATCCAGAAGCGGTTGTTCGTCTGCCAGATGGGCGAGGACGACCCGATGACGATCGTCAACCCGACCATCACCGAGAGCCGGGGGGAGTGGGAGTACGAGGAGGGCTGCCTGTCCATCCCGGGGCTGTTCTTCCCGATCGTGCGGCCCAAGGAGATCCACCTCCGCGGCTACGACCTCGACGGCAACGAGATCTCCATCGAGGCCGACGAGATCGAGGCCCGCTGCTTCCAGCACGAGCTGGACCACCTCGACGGCCGGCTGCTGCTCAGCATGCTGGACAAGGACCAGAAGCGGGAGGCCATGAAGGAGCTGCGCCGGCGGGCCGAGTCGGTCGGGAGCTGAGCTCCCTGCGCCTGGCCTTCCTGGGCTCGCCGGAACCGGCGGCGGTGGCCCTCGACGCCCTGCTCGACGCCGGACACGACCTGCGGCTGGTGGTCACCCGCCCGGACAAAAGGAGGGGCCGTGGCGCGGCCCTGGTCCCGACCCCGGTCAAGGCGGCCGCCGCCCGGCGCTCCATACCGGTCAGCTCCGACATCTCCGAGGTCACCACCGCCGGGGCGGAGCTGGGGATAGTCGTGGCCTACGGCCGGATCATCAAACCGGACATCCTCGCCGCCCTGCCCATGGTCAACGTGCACTTCTCGCTGCTGCCCCGCTGGCGGGGGGCGGCGCCGGTGGAGCGGGCCATCCTGGCCGGCGACCCGGTTACCGGGGTGTGCCTGATGGAGGTGGAGGAGGGCCTGGACACCGGGGCGGTGTACCGGCGCCAGGAGACCCCGATAGGCCCGCAGGAGACGGCCGGCGAGCTCACCGGGCGGCTGGCCCGCATGGGCGCCGACCTGCTGGTCCGGGCCCTGGCCGAGGGTCTGGGCCGGCCGGTGCCCCAGGAGGGCGAGGTGACCTACGCCGGCAAGATCGAGCCTGGCGACCTGCGCCTGGAATGGGAGCGCCCGGCGGCGGAGCTGCAGCGGGTGGTACGGCTGGGCCGGGCGTGGACGACATGGTCGGGTCACCGGCTGCGGGTCCTGGCGGCGGCGCCGGTCGCAGCCGGCGTGCCGGCCGGGGCCGCTGCGGGCACCCTCCACGGCGACGTGGTGGCCACCGGCCGGGGCGGCCTGCGGCTGGAGCTGGTCCAGCCCGAGGGGAGACGGCCCATGCCGGGAGCCGACTGGCTGCGCGGTGCGAGGATCGATGCGCTCGGCACGTGAGACCACCGCCCGCGGGGTGGCCCTGCGGGCCCTGATGGAGATCGACGGCGGTGCCCGGGCCAACGTGGTGGTGCCCGAGATGCTCGGTGCCAGCCGGCTCGATCAGCGGGACCGGCACCTGGTAACGGAGCTGGTCTACGGCGCGTCCCGCATGCAGCGGGCCTGCGACTGGCTGGCCGGCCGCTACGCCCGCGGCCGGCTCGACGCCCAGGTCCGGGCCGCCCTGCGCCTCGGGGCGTACCAGCTGGGCTGGACCCGGATCCCGCCCCACGCCGCGGTCTCCGCGACGGTCGCGGAGGTCACCGGGCCGGGCCGCTCGGTCGTCAACGCGGTGCTGCGCCGGGTGGCGGCCGAGGTGGGCAAGGGGCTGGTGGCCTGGCCCGACGCCGCCACCGAGCTCAGCTACCCGGACTGGATCGTCGAGCGCCTGACCGCCGACCTGGGCCGGGACCGGGCCAGGGAGGCGCTACGGACGATGAACGAGCCGGCCACCGTCTCGGTCCGCTCCGACGGCTACATCCAGGACCCGGCCAGCCAGATGATCGCCGCCCATCTCGGGCCCCTCGCCGGGGGCGGCCCGGTGCTGGACATGTGCGCCGCGCCGGGGGGCAAAGCCACCGGCCTGGCCGGTGGCGCCGACGAACCAGCCACCGGCCTGGCCGGTGGCGCCGACGAACCAGCCACCGGCCTGGTGGTGGCAGCCGATGTGTCACCATCGCGGGCCCGGGTGGTGGCGGCCAACGCGAAGCGCACGGGCAAGGATGCCGTGCGGACCGTGGTGGCGGACGGGACGTCATCGCCGTTCCGGCCGCAAAGCTTCTCCCTGGTGCTGGTCGATGCCCCCTGCTCGGGCCTGGGCGTGCTGCGCCGCCGGCCCGACGCCCGCTGGCGGGTCAGCCCGGCTGACATCGACCGGCTGGCGGCCCTGCAGCGCCGGCTCCTGACGTCAGCCGCCGGGCTGCTCCGGCCGGGCGGGGTGCTGGCCTACAGCGTCTGCACCTTGTCCGTGGCCGAGACCGCTTCGATCGACAACTGGCTCCGCCGCTCCTTCCCCGACCTCCGACCCTTGCCGCCGCCCGGGGGGCCGTGGACGCCGGCCGGGCGGGGAGCCCTGCTGCTGCCCCAGGCGGCCGGCACCGACGGGATGTTCCTGCTGGCGCTGCGGGCCGCCGGGCCGGACCGGACCCGGTAACTTGGCGCGGTGAGCCATGACCCGCAGAGAGTCCGGATGGCGCCGTCGATCCTGTCAGCCGACTTCGCCGCCCTGGGCAGGGAGATCGACCGGGTCCGGCCCCAGGCGGACTGGCTCCATGTCGACGTGATGGACGGCCACTTCGTCCCGAACCTCACCATCGGGCCACCGGTCGTGGCCTCCATCCGCAGGCACACCGACTCCTACCTGGACTGCCACCTGATGATGGACAACCCGGGGCACTACCTGAAGGCCTTCGCCGACGCCGGGGCCGACAGCTGCAGCGTGCACGTCGAGATCGGCGGCACGGCCGAGTTGATCGCCTCCATGCGGCACCTCGGCCTGCACGTCGGCCTGGCGGTCAACCCCGAGACGCCCATATCGGAATGCGAGCCGTGGCTGGACCAGATAGACCTGCTGCTCGTGATGTCGGTCCATCCCGGCTTCGGCGGCCAGCACTTCATGGAGGAGGCGGTGCCGAAGGTCGCCCGGGCGGCCGAGATAGCCCGGCGGGACGGGCTGGATCTGACCATCGAGGTGGACGGCGGCATAGACACCTCCACCGTCGGGCGGGTCGCCGAGGCCGGCGCCCGCATGTTCGTGGCCGGCAGCGCCATATTCGGCCACCAGGACCCGCCGGCGGCCGCCGCCGCCATCCGGTCCGCCGCCGAGAAGGCGGTCCTGGCGTGAGCGGCTACCAGGCCAAGGTGGTGACCGTCTCCGACGGGGTGATCGCCGGCACCCGCGAGGACCGCTCCGGCCAGGCCCTGGAGGAGCTGCTGGACCGGGCCGGGTTCAGCGTGGTCGAGCGGTCGGTGGTGG
This sequence comes from Actinomycetes bacterium, assembly GCA_021827225.1. Next base: position 9,602 of record JAKAXG010000065.1, read on the forward strand.
CCGACGGCGTGGCGTCGGTGGCGGGGGAGCTGGCCCGGGTGAGCGCCAGCTTCAGCGGGCTGGTGGTTACCACCGGCGGGACCGGTTTCGCCCCGAGGGACCAGACCCCGGAGGGCACCCGGGAGGTCATCGAGCGGGAGGCGCCGGGCATGGCCGAGGCGATGAGGCTGGTGAACCCGCTGGGCCGGTTGTCGCGGGGGATCGCCGGCATCCGCCAGCACGCCGTCATACTCAACACCCCCGGCTCCCCCCAGGGCGCGGTGGAGTGCCTGGAGGCGGTGCTCGACATCCTGCCCCACGCCCTGGACCTGCTCGGGGAGCAAGAGACCCGCCACCCGTGAACCCCGGGCGCGGGCCGGCCCCGGGCGGGGAGGCCCGCGGTGGTGGGCCGGCCGGGACCGGCGATGACGAGGTGTGGATGGCCGAGGCCGTGGCCCTGGGCCAGGGCGTCCGGGCCCTCACGTCGCCCAACCCGTGGGTCGGAGCCGTTGTCGTCCCGGCCGGGGAGGGGCCGGTGTCGCTCGGAGCGACCGCCCCGCCCGGCGGCCCCCACGCCGAGGCCACCGCCCTGGAGCTGGCCGCGGACTCGGCCCGGGGGGCCACGGTCTACGTCACCCTCGAGCCCTGCTCGCACCACGGCCGGACCCCGCCGTGCGCGGATGCCCTGATCGCCGCCGGCGTCAGGCGGGTAGTGGTGGCACTGGAGGACCCCGACCCGCAGGTGTCAGGAGCCGGCCTGGCCCGGCTGAGGGACGCCGGCGTGGAGGTGCATCTCGGGGTGGGAGCGGCGGAGGCCGCCCGGTCGCTGGCCCCGTACCTCAAGCACCGGCGCCGGCAGCGGCCGTGGGTCGTGCTGAAGCTGGCCGCCACCCTCGACGGGCGCATCGCCGCCCCGGACGGCACGTCGCAGTGGATCACCGGCCCCGAGGCCCGGGCCGACGTGCAGCGGCTGCGGGCCGAGAGCGACGCCATCGCCGTGGGGGCCGGCACCGCCCGGGCCGACAATCCGGCCCTCACCGTCCGCGACCCCGGCGTGGACCCGGGGCGCCAGCCGTTGAGGGTGATCCTGGGCCGGGCCCCCGAAGGGGCGCGGGCCCTGCCGGCGCTGGAGCACAGCGGCGATCCGGCGGCGCTGCTCGACGAACTGGGACGCCGGGGGGTGATCCAGCTGCTGGTGGAGGGCGGCGCCGGCGTCGCCGGCGAGCTGCACCGACTGGGCCTGGTCGACCAGTACGTCTTCTACTACGCCCCGGCGGTCATGGGCGGCGACGACGGCCGGCCGATGTTCGCCGGGCCGGGCGTCCCGACGATGTCCGCTCTGGGACGGGGCCGGATAACCTCGGTGAGGGCCATCGGTCCCGATGTGCGGATCGATCTTCTGGCTGCTCCGAACTCCGATGCCGTACCGTAAACGTTGAATGTTCACAGGCATCGTCGAGGAGATGGGCACCCTGAGCGCCCGGGAGCAGACCACCGCCGCTGCGGGCGGGGCCCGGCTGGTGTTCAACGCCGCGGTGGTGACCGGCGGCACCGCAGTCGGTGACTCCATAAGCGTCAACGGGTGCTGCCTCACCGTGGTGGACCAGGGTCCGGGCTGGTGGGCGGCCGAGGCGGTGGCCGAAACCCTCTCCCGCACCAACCTGGCCGACATCCGCGTCGGTGACCCGGTCAACCTGGAGCGGGCCCTCGCCCTGGGATCCCGCCTGGGCGGCCACCTGGTGCAGGGTCACGTGGACGGCGTCGGCGAGGTGGTGCGGGCGGCCCCGGACCTTCAGGTGAACGCCCCCGAGGAGGTGCGGCGGTACCTGGTGGAGAAGGGGTCGGTCACCGTCGACGGGATCAGCCTCACCGTGGTGGCCGTAACGGCGGACGGCTTCACCGTAGCGGTCATCCCCCACACGATGGCCGTGACCACCCTGGGCCGGCGCCGTCCCGGCGACCGGGTGAACCTCGAGGTGGACGTCATGGCGAAATACGCCGAGCGGCTGCTCGCAGCCGGAGCCGCCAGCCCCTACCGGGGGCTGGCCAGTACAGGAGAGGGCTGAACTTGCCCAGCG
>JAKAXG010000770.1 GCA_021827225.1 Actinomycetes bacterium
TGGTCGCGGGCGTTGTCGGCGGAGCGCGTCCAGGGGAGCTTGTACTCGCTGCGGGGCTGCCGGTCGAGCCAGAACCGGCCCGACGTCTGCACCGCCTCAGGTGCTTGCGAGAGCCAGACGAGGGTGTCGACGCCCTGCTGGGGGCTTCGCAGTATCGGCCGGGTGATCCGGAAGAATCCGGGCAGCGACGACCTGACCCCAGGGGTGTCGACCCAGCCGGGGTGCATGGTGTGGAACACCACTTCCCGAGGGTCCACCCGCGACGCCCACCCGTGGTTGAGGACCACCTGGGCCCGTTTGGCTCGGGCGTAGGCAGCGACGCCGTCGTAGCTGTCGGGTCCGGCGTCGAGCAGATCGAGGTCGAAGCGCTGCGAGTACATGCCCCCGGACGAGACCGTCAGCACCCGGGCAGGGCCATCGCGCCCGGGGCGGGGTCTGCGAAGCGCCGGCAGGAGCAGTCCGGTGAACAGGAACGGACCGAGCACGTGCGTGGCCACGGTCTGCTCGGTGCCAGCCGGCGCCTTTGCGTACCGTCGGCTGAGCGCGCCGGCGTTGTGGATCAGCACGTCGAGGGTGTCGTGGTCTTGCAGGTAGACCGCCGCCGCTCGGCGGACCGATTCGAGGTCCGACATGTCGGCGAGGACAAAGGACACGTCGTCGCGCCCGGACAGCTCTCCGATCGACTCACGCGCCTTGCGGGCCCGCCCCTCGTCCCTTGCCACGAAGGTCACTGAAGCGCCGAGGCGGGCGAGCTCCACCGACGCTTCGAAGCCGAGTCCGGAGGTGGCCCCGGTCACGATGACCGACGTAACCGGCATCGCTGTCGGGGGCGACCACCGCCCGAGCCGGCGGCGCGTCTCGTAGCCGATCCTGGAGAAGCTACCCACGACGGTGGCCTCCAGCGTGCTGTCCACCAGCCTCGAGGCGACGTTCACTTCTGCAGTTCCCGGCGCAGACCGGCGGCGGCTCGATCCCCGGTGCGGTTGAACACCAAGGCCAGCGCCGGGTTGAAGATCCGCAGCAGCCCGAGGAGTTCCAGGTTGGCGTCGTAGGTGACGGTCGCTCCGCCGGGCGCTGGTTCCACGGTGATCCTGTCGAGGGAACGCAGCGTCGGGGTCTGGGCGACGAGCACGACCAGGCGGGGCGGGTCGAACTCGGTGATCCGGTACTCGAGGGGCAGCTTCCGGCCGGCGGACGACACTACGACCCGGAACCGGCTACCTGCTCCCAGTTCGCCTGATCCGATCCGTTCGGCGTGCACAACGCCGGGATCCCATTCCGCCACGTTGTCGAACGAGGCCATGTATTCGAAGGCGTCCTCGGGGCGACGCGAGGTGGTGACCGAGGTGCGGTAGCGGGGCACGTTCCCCAGGATGGCGCGCCCGCTCGACTTCGGGGTAACTTTTTAATACTAAGTCAGCCGGCCGGCGGGGGTCTCTCTGGGCCCGTCCGCTCGTGTTGGAGCCGTTCGGCGTGTTTGGCGATGTTGCGCGCCATGCCGCCGAACACCAGCGCATGGAACGGGGAGATCGCCCGCCAGTACAAGTGGCCGGCCAGGCCGCGAGGATAGAAGAGGGCCCGCTGGCGGTACCGGGAGCCCCCGGAGCCCTGGTCCGCCACGCTCAGCTCGAGCCAGGCCAGCCCGGGCAGGCGCATCTCGGCCCTCAGCCGCAGCAGCTGTCCCCGCTGGATCTCCTCGACCCGCCAGAAGTCGAGTGAGTCGCCGACGCGAAGCCGGTTCGGGTCGCGTCTGCCCCTGCGGAGCCCGACGCCGCCGACCAGGCGGTCGAGCCAGCCCCTGACCGCCCATGCCAGAGGGAAGGAGTACCAGCCGTGCTCTCCGCCAATCCCCTCGATGACCTCCCACAGGCTGCCCGGGTCGGCTGCGACCGCCGTCTCACGGTCGTCCTCGTAGAGGCTGCCGCCGGACCAATCCGGATCGGTTGGAAGCGGGTCGCTCGGGGCGCCGGCGGCGGAGGACCATCGGGTCATCACGTCGGCGTTACGCACCCTCGTCAACGCCAGATGCACCGCCTCCTCGAAGCCGACCAGGCCGGACGGCGGATCGGGGATGTGGGCCGCGATGTCGTGCTCGGCGCACACGACCTCGTGGCGAAGGGACTCGACAAGGGGACGGGCGATGCTGTTGGGCACCGGGGTGACGAGCCCCACCCAGAGGCTGGAGAGCGCCGGCGACAGGACAGGAACGGGGATGATGACCCGCCTGGACAGCCCGGCTACCCGGGCGTAGCGGAGCATCATCTCCCGGTAGGTCAAGACCTCCGGGCCGCCGATGTCGAAGGTCCGGTTGACGTCGTCGGGCAGGCTGGCCGCCCCCACGAGATACCGCAGGACGTCGCGCACCGCAACGGGCTGGACCCGGTTGTCGACCCACTTCGGAGTGACCATCACGGGAAGTCGTTCGGTCAGGTAACGCAGCATCTCGAACGAGGCGGATCCCGAACCGAGGATGATGGCGGCGCGCAGCTCGGCCGTGGGCACGCCGCAGCCGCGCAGTATCCGCCCGACCTCCG
>JAKAXG010000066.1 GCA_021827225.1 Actinomycetes bacterium
CTCGGGCGCGGTCAGCGGGTCGGCCAGCTTGGCCAGCATGCTCAGCGGCTGGGCCACCCCGTTCCACAGTCCGGACCCGAACTGCTCCACCTGGTGGGCGGCCGACGAGACCACACCCCCCACGTCGTCGACGATGCTGGAGAACCAGGAGTGGTGCGGATTGTGGATGCCGGCGTTGCTGGCCTGGTGCAGCGTGGCAGACACCTGCCGGGCGGACGCCCGGGCCTGCGAACGAGCGGTGTCAGCCATGGAACGGGCGGCCTGGAGGCTCGAGTGGGCGGCCGACAGCGCCGCGCTGGCTGTCGCCAGCCGGTGCGAGGCCGCCTGGTAATCCGACTGCAACGACGCCACGTGGGCGGCTGTCGACCCGCTCGGATCCGGGGGCCCGGCCGCGGCGGTCGTCGCCGCCTGGTTGTAGGCCGCCGCCGCTGAGTCGGCCGCCGAGTTGGCGGAGGAGACCCGTGCCTGAGCGACCCTTATGTCGGTCAGGGCGACCTGCGCCCTGTGCCAGGCCTGCACGGCCAGGTGCTGCGCCGACTGCAGGCGGGGCCAGTACCCGTCCAGGGCGTCCGCGGCGTCCCGGTAGGAGGTGATCAGCTTGGCCAGCTGTCCGGGTAGCTTGTGGAGATGCGGGCGGAAGGCCTCGGCTGCCGGGCCGACCCACACCGACTCGCTGTCCGCGCCGACCGCCCTCAACAGACGGTTCTGGGTGTCGACGCTGTCGGCCAGATCCCGCAGGCGGCCGCCGATGGACCGCACCGCATCCGGGTCTCCGGGCACCGGGTTGCCGCCGAAGACGGTCCAGTCGTAACCGTCGATCCCGGCCACGGCTACTGGCGGGGACGGAGCCGGGCGGCCATCCCCTGGTCGCTTCCCCGATACGTGTCCGAGGCGCCCTTCAGAGCCGACTGCACGTCCTCCAGGCCGGAGACGATCTCCGATCGCCCGTGCGACCAACCGGCGACGAAACCCTGCAGCGCACCGACCGCGTCGGCATCACCCAGGGCGCTGCAGTCGAAGCTGCCGTGACCCTCGTCCTGGAGGGCGCCCTTGACCACGGTCATGCGCGACGCCAGACTCAGCATCTGGTCCAGGTCGGCCCGGAACGTGGTCAACTCGGGATCCCCGTCAACAGCCGGCGAGGCGAGGCTGTCATGGACGGCGTCTAGCGCAGCGCCGAAACGTTCTGGGCTTCGACGGTGTCGTAGTTCGACCCGACGGAGTTGAGCGACCGGCCGATCTGCTCCAGCTGCGACTGGATGTGACGGGCCTGGCCCTTCCAGCCCTCGTAGAGGCTCTGGAACGCCGAGGAGGCCGAGCCGGTCCACGTCTCGGCGAGGGCCTGCATGTCCGACGTCAGCTTGGCCACCTGCGACTCCAGCTCGGCGGCCTGGGACTGCACAGTCGCCGCCTTGGCATGCACATCGCCGGTTGTGACCTTGAGCTCGTACCCCACCGTTCCGCCTCCAGGTTGCCAATCTCGGTTGCTTGCCGGTCAATATATCCTTTTCCGGATCCCCGCCAAACCGGTTCCCCCGCGAAACCGGACATTCCCGAAAAAGCCTCTGAGCGGGCCGTGGCCCGCCCGGACAAAGGTTGGAACCTCTCCGCCCGTCGGCCCGTCTTTGACGGTGGTGGCCGCCGGACGGGCGTGGGCGCCGGAGGAGAAGGTTGACGTTGGCGAGGAGAATCCGGTGCTTGAAGGCGATCGGAGGGCTGGTAGTGATGGGCGTGGCCGTGGCCGGCTGCGGAGGCGGGCGCGCCCCGGTGGCCAGCGGTTCCCCTGCCACCGGCCCGGCGGTCACGACCACCACTGATCCGGCCTCGGCCACCACGGTCCCTGGCCACTCGACTTCCCCGACCACCGGCAGCGGCGAGCCGGTGCTGATCGTCGGTTCGTCCGACGGCACGGTCGGTTACGACGGTCGGGAGCCTTCCACCATCGGCTTCAGCCGCGACTCCACCAACGTGGTGTCCCACCTGTCCTGGACCTCATGGGACCCGGCGGCGGCGGTCGGCCAGGGCTTGCTCGGGATCAACGACTGCAAGCCCTCCTGTGCTGCGGGTACGGTCACCCAGGTCCTGGTGACCGTCCATCTCACCAAGGTGGTGGACGGGCATTTCACCGCCATGACCGAGAAGGCCGGCAGCCTGTTCCACAGCTACAGCTATCCCGCCGACTGGGCGGCGAGCGCCTCGTGAGCTTCTCGTGAGCTTTTCGTGAGACGCCGCCGGCCGCTGCCGGGCTCGCGGCGATCGCGGCACGACGACGACGCCGCCGCCGGGTTCGATCGGTTTGTGGCCGAGGCGGGGGATTCGCTGTTCCGGCTGGCCGTCGTTCTCAGCACCGACGTGCGGGCCGGCGAGGACCTGTATCAGGACACCCTCCAGCGGCTGGCCAGCCGTTGGGCCACGATCGACAACCCGTCGGCCTGGTCCCGGCGGGTCATGCACAACCTGTCCGTCGACCGCTTCCGAGCCGCCCGGTCCCGACCGGCCGAGGTGGCGGCTCCCGACGACGGGCCCGGCGTCGCCGATCCCCGATCCGGGGACTGGCTGGAGGCCGTCGAGGTGAGACCGGCTCTGCTGCGGGCCCTGGCCGACCTGAGCGACACCCAGCGGTTGGTGCTGGCCCTGCGGTTTCTCGAGGATCGCAGCGAGGCGGAGGTGGCCGAGCTGCTCGGGGTGCCGGTCGGCACCGTCAAGAGCGCCGCATCCCGGGGGATCGGGCGGCTGCGCCGGCACCCGTCGATCGTCCCCCTTCTTTCCCGCCACGAGTTGCCGAGCGATGAGGAGGCCGGCTGATGCCCCGCCCCCCCGACCGTCCCGAAAGGTCGACCGCGATGACCGAGGAGCTCCTCCGATCCCTGTTCGAGACGGCCACCCGCGATCTGCGGGCACCCAAGGCGCGGCTGCGGCCCGGGCCGGCGGTCGTGCCGTTGCCGGGTCGCCTCCCGCCGACGCCCCGAAGCCGGCCCCGCCGGCTCCTGGTGGTCGGAGCGGCGGCCGTGGCCGGAGCGGCCGCCGCCGTGGTGGTCATGCTGGGCTTCGGTCTGGGCGCCCCGTCCGGCGACCACCCCGGCGGGGCGGCCACCGCCGGGCCCGCCAGCCCGGCGGTAGCGCCGACCGGCTCCGCCGTGCTCTATCGACTGGCCTCCACGGTGCGGGCCCTGCCGACGCCGACCGGGCGCTACGCGGTGCAGATCGAGCGGCAGAGCGAGGGTCCGGTCAGCTACCTGAAGGCGACGGTCATCGACAGCCGCACGGGTGACACCTGGACCTACCAGCAGGGTGGGGGCGTCCCGGCCGTGCTGCCCATGGCCCCCGGGTTCTCCCCGACCGAAGCCCAGCTGCAGGCCTCCGACCCGGTCGATCCGGCCCGGCTGCGGCTCGCCTTGATCGCCCAGGCCTCTACGACCAACAGTCATCCGGTCGCTCCGCAGTCGCCCAACGACCTGGCCGTCACCAGGGCCGTCCACACGCTGTGGAACCCGTTGGTGCAGCCAGCGCTGCGGGCCTCGCTGGTGGCGGTGATCGCCTCCTCGCCGGGAGTGACCACCAACCCCCACGCCACCGACTCGGACGGGCGGAAGTCGATCGAGGTCAGCTACGACGACACCGGCCTGGGCGTGCGCCTGTCCATATACCTCGACCCGTCGACCGGTGCCGTGCTCGAGAGCTCCGAACGTCCTTACACGGCCGGTGCCGACCCGAACCTGGCCGGCCGTGACGTGTACCTCTCTCAGTACTGGACGGACGCGTCGCCGACTGTGAACCCTCTGAAGCGCTGAACGCCATGCCGGCCCGGAGGCTGGTGCGTGCGCCTCAGGCGACGTCGTCGGCTGTCTGCTCCCGCTCGACCCGGTCCTGCGTGCTGACCGCCTCCTGGTGCTTACGGTCGCCGTCCGGGCCGGGCGGGCGGTTGTCCAGTTCCTCGAGCTGGTCGGACCTGCCGTAGACGACGAGCACGTCGCCGGGGCGGACCACTGATGCCCCGGTCGGGGCGCCGACGTAGCGCCCGTCGGAGCGGGTGAAGCCCAGAACGGCGATCCCCTCGTCGCGCAGGCCCAGCTCGGCCAACGAGCGCCCCGCCGCCCAGTCACTGTCCTCTACCGCCCACTCGTGTATGGCGTAGTCCCCGGCCAACTGCAGGAGACCTCCCAGGTCGCGGGTGGAGAGATCCGTGTGCTCGTGCAGGACCCGACCGATGAGGCTGGTGAGGCGTCGATCCACCGCCTGGCTGCGCGACAGGAATATGAGTACCAGCAGGCCCAGCCCCAGCTCCAGGATCTGCTGCCACTGGCGGCCGACCCCGCCGCTTCGAAAGCCGAGGATCAGGGAGCTGGCGGACGCCACGATCCCGGCGTTGCCGAGCAGCATCAGGTACATGATCACCCTCCGCCGCACGGGATGGTCCACCACCTTCTCTGACTCGCTCGTCGTGAAGCCGGCACCGGTGAAGGCCGAGCGCGCCTGGAACCGGGCGGACGACTTCGACATTCCCGTGGCCACCAGGATCACCGTGGCGACCCGGGTCACCAGTAGAGACAGGGCGACGATCAGCAGCAGCGAGGAGATCGCGATCACAGATCAGGTATTCCCAACGCCCGACCCTGCGATGGCACCCCTGAGCCCGGACCCGGCCGGCAGCGGTCGCCGCCGTTCCGCTCGAGCCTTCCGTCAGGCGGTGGGCCATCCTTCGAACGCGGCCGCCATGACCTCGTCACAACGGGTCAGCTCGCCCAGGGCGGACACGACCGAGCGCGCCTCATCGGCGAGGTTGGCCTCGAGCACCCGCAGCTGCTCGGGGTCAGCGCAGGCTGAAGCCTCCCGCCGGTAGCTCTCGAAGACCCGGAGATGGGCGACGAGGGAGCTGGTGGTGGTCTCGGGCCCTGCAGTGTCGGACCGGTCCGCGGTGGCGAACAGGACGTCGATCTCCTCGCCGACGGCGCGCTGCGCCTCGCGGGCCTGGCGGCGGAAGGCGAGCCGGTCGGCCTCGGTCGTGACGCCCGCCGTCAGGCTCCGTGGCCACAGCCGGTAGGTGAGCACGACGTTGATCTCGGCGGCGTAGAGGGTGAGCCGGGCGCCGAGGTATATCCAGGCGAGGATGCCGACCACTATGGCCAGCGAGCCGTAGAGCTTCGAGGCGTGGGTGACCTCGTGGTCGACGTAGTAGGTGCCGAGGTTCTGGAGGACGGTCCATCCGATGGCCCCGACGACCGCTCCGGGGAGTATCTGCCGCCAGGCCAGGCGGCGGTTCGTCAGCACCTGGAAGGCGAGCAGGTAGAGCACCACGTTGAGCAGGAGGGCACCGCCGACGGCGAGGACGTCGGTGGCCACCCCGAACGGCCCCCCTCCCACGGCCCGCAGGCTGGCCAGCGCCGTTGACAGAAGGAAGGTCGAGCCCAGCACGACGAGCATCAGAAGGCCCCGGACTCTCGACCACCAGATGTTCGGCCGGTCCTCGAGTGGGATGTCCCAGATGGAGTCCATCGCCCGCTCCGTCGCCCGGGTCACCCCCAGTCCCGCCCACAGCGCCCAGGCCAGCCCGGCGCCGAGTGCCAGCCTGCTCCCCGACACCTCGTTCGTGATGTAACCCGACAGCGACGGAAACGAGTTCTCTGCGTTGCGGAGCACGTCGTTCTTGAGCCCCGGGTCGCCCGCCAGGACGAAACCGAGCACCGAGGCGAAAACCAGCAGCAGGGGAAAGACGGCGAGGAACCCGTAGTAGGCGATGAGGGCGGCCAGGCTGCCGGCCTGGTCGTCGCTGGCCTTGCGCAGCACGGCGACCGGAAATGACAGCCACAACCGCTCTTGCTGGAAATCGTCCACTGCGAGGAACGGGGGCTTCAGTCGCTCCAACATGCTCTACAGGCTTGCACGCCGGACGAGCCGTCCCGCTCGGGCCCGGCTCGCCTGACACCGGTCTGGTCGTCGTTCGCCAGCGGAACGGCTGGGTCCGGTCCGGCTCGGGTAGGGATCGGTTATGGCGGGGGCGAGGTCCGAACCCATGACGGAGGCGCAGGCCAACATCGTGCCGCCGAGGTCCTGGAGGAGACGGGCTGATCGATGCTCGGTTTGACCCTTGGTCATCGGCGGCTTCTTCATTTTCCGGCCCCAATCCCATCGCGGTCGTTCGCACCATCTTGGTCGGTGGGGCTGGAAGCCTCCGGGGTGGGGTCGTCGGCCGCTGGGTGTTCGGTTGGCGGTACCGCTACTCGGGACTACTGGCAGTTGTGGTGGCGGGGGTCTTCACCGCTTTGATCGTCTACGTCATCGATGGCCGGTAGCGCCGGTCCTCCGGATACGGAAGTGACAGGGTCTGGGGATAATGAAGGTAGCGGCTCACCGGAGCCGCTCCGACACAGGAGGTATGGATCGTGGGAGTCATGGACAAGTTCAAGGACAAGCTGCAGACCATGAGGGGGAAGGCCAAGGAGGAGACCGGCCGGGCCGCAGGTGATCCGTACCTGAGGGACAAGGGGAAGGCCGAGCAGGTGAGCGGCGACCTGAAGCAGGCCGGAGAGAAGGTCAAGGACGCCTTCAAGCACTGAAAAACCGGGGCGTCCGCCTCGATCGCCCCCGAAGGTTCCGGCCTGCTCGGCGGTGGTGACTGTCTCTCGAAGCCAGGCTTCCGCTACGACGGTGTCTGCGGGGACGGTGTCTGCGGGGCCACTGCTTTGGTCGCGTACCGGTACCTTTTGTCCAGGATCCGGACCTGGTGCAGATCCGGGTCGTCCGGGTGGTCTCCTCTCGAGCGCCGTCAGAGGAGTTCGGTGGCCAGGTCGGCCGCGGGGGATCGTTCTCCCTTGGTGAGGACCAGGTGCCCGAAGAGGGGCTGGCCGGAGAAGCGGTCGGCGAGGATGGACAGCGCCGAGGTGCGTTCCGACACGAAGGGGTTGTCGATCTGGGAGACGTCTCCGACGAATACCACCTTCGAGCCTTCTCCCAGGCGGGTCAGGATGGTCTTGAGGACCAGGGCCTCGGCTGATTGCATCTCGTCGCAGATGATGAAGGTGCGCTGCAGGGACCGGCCTCGCAGATAGGTGACCGGCTGCATGTCTATGTGGCCGCGCTCGACGAGCATTTCGAGGTCCTTGCGGGCTTCCACCCTGGACTTGTCCTCGCGCAGGGCGGTCATGGTGTCCTCGACCATGGAGAACCACGGCTCGAGCTTCTCCCTCAACTGGCCGGGCAGGAAGCCGACTTCCTGGCGTCCGACGGGGTACATGGGCCGGATGATCATCAGCCGGTCGTAGCGGTGGGGTCGTTCCAGCACCTGCTCCAAGCCGGCGGCGATCGCCAGCGCCGTCTTACCCGTACCGGCCCGGCCGGACAGGCCGCAGATGGGCACGTCGGGGTCCAAAAGCAGGTCCAGTGCGAAGCGCTGTTCTTTGGAGCGGGGCCGGAGGCCCCACGCCTCGTGGTCGCTTCGCAGCAGTCTCACCCCCTCGCTGTAGCGGCGCACGAGGGCCGATGACCGTCCGGCTACGAGCACACCAAACTCGTTCAGCTTCAGGGGGGCGAGGGAATCGGCGTCCGAGGGTGCCATCGCGTGGAAGGCGACGAAGTGTTTGTCGTATACGGTGGATATGAGGTCGCCGCTGACTTGCGCCTCGCGCCAGCCGGGGTGAGCTTCGGTGTGGAAACCCGGGCGGGTCTGGACGTACTCGTCGGCCTGCAGGCCCAGGGCCGCCGCCTTCAGACGCAGGTTCACGTCCGCCGAGACGAGCCGGACCGGCCGGCCGTCGGCCAGACCGAGGGCGGCGGCCAGGATGCGGTTGTCGGACTTGGCTACGTCGAGGCCGAGGTGCTCGACCTTCTCCAGTTTCTGGCCGTTTATCACCACCCGCAGGGTCCCACCCCCCGGCAGAGGCACCGGGTTGCGCAGATCGTGCTCGGCGCTGACGGTGCGCAGCTCTTCCAGGGTGCGCGCCACGGTACGAGCGGCGCGCCCTACCTCGTCGAGGCGGGACTTCTGGTTGTCCAGTTCCTCGATGACCTTCAGCGGTATCACCACCTCTGCCGGCGCGAAGGAGAAGATGGACTCCGGGTCGGCGAGCAGCACGCTCGTGTCCAGCACGACGGTGGCGCAGACTGCGCCTGGTGCCGGCACGGTCGCCTCTACGAAGGGTATGGGGTCAGTCGCCAGAGCCATCAGAAACCTCGTTCGCTAGACCTCCGAGGCGAAGCCCCGGATCGACGACATGACTGCGCCGGGACAACCGGCACGGTTGAGGTGCACCGACCGATTCGCCGCCGAGCGCCGTGGTGGCCGCTCTGGCAGGCGGCATGGGAAGCCGTGCTGGGGCTCCCGGGCCTCGAACGCCAGCGTCTGCAGGAGTTGTCGCCAACGGCTGCGACAGTACCCGGGGAAACCGCCCGCCGGGCGGATGCAGCGTCGACCCGGCTCTGTGCTGCGGGATCGAACGGGCGATGTGGTGCGGGGATGGCATTCTTGGTCATGAGCCGGGTCATCATCGGACAGACCGGCCAGGAGACCCGGCCCGACAACCCTCACGAACGACACGAGCCGAACACGCAACCGGCCGAAGCCGACCCGCTGCGGCCTTCCTGTGAGAGACCGGCGAGCGTTGTGCTCACGACGCGAGACCGACCCCGACCCCGATTCTCGCTTACCTGGCCGCGTCGGAGTGCTGCGTCTCCTTTCGGCTGCGGCTGCGGCCGCTGCGGGGCCTGGTCAGGGTGAAGCTGTCGAAGACGCTGTAGTCGGGGGTCGGGGAGCCTCTGTCACCGGTGGTCGGGTTGGTGGGGTCGGCGCCGGGGGCGTGCAGATAGGTGACGCGGATGGTGGTCTTCTCGGCGTCGGCGGATCCGGGGTCCACGTCGAAGACGGCGATGCCGTATCCGGTGCTGGTGTCGCGCACCGCTGACCACACTGCGTCCTCGCGGGCGTCGGCGCCGGGACGGGTGTACACGCCGGGAGTGGAAGTCCGGGTGGGGGCGTTGCGCTTGGTGATCACCTTGGCTTCCACTTGGCCGTCGGCGCGGTCGTAGCCGTAGTCGTCGAGCGGGGCGCTGGTGCCTCCGCAGCCGAGCACCATGTGAACGGTGCCCTTGGTGCTGTCGATCTCGCCGCGGTTGGCGGTCGTGACCGGGATAGGGCGCAGGGTGTCGAGCGGGGCGTTGGTGGCGGCGTCCCAGCCGACGTTGTGCTCCACGCCGCGGACGGGATGGGACCGCTCGTAGTCGTGGTCGTGGCCGCAGAGGACCAGGTCCACCTGGTAGCGGTCGAACAGGTCGAGCCATGCCTGGCGGATCCCGAGGTCGCAGCCGTTGCCGGTGACCGTGGAGCTGAGCGCGCACTGGTGCATCTGGACCACGATCCAGTCGATCGACTCGTCGGATCGGGCGCTGACGAGGGTTCTCTCCAGCCATGCGGTCTGCCGGCCGTTGCTGTAGCCGGTCACGTAGAGCGACGTGCCGGGCTGGATCGGTGGGTTCCCGGTGCTGGCGGAGGGGGTCAACGGGTCGGGGCCGGCGACGAATGCCGACAGGTCCTGGTAGATGACGTCGTCGGCGTCGAGTGACACGAACTGCACCGAGCCGATCCGGAACGAGTACCACCGGCCGTGTGGTCGAGTGGAGCGGGCCTTGGGGTACTGGTCCTGCGCCGCGAGGGGTTGGAACCTGCACATCTGCCGAGCAGGCCCCACATCGCGCCACTGTCGCCGACCGGCCACAGCCGTCGTCCTGTCCGCTGCCACGGCAGAGCCACCTGTCAGAAGACACGACGTTGAAAGCGGCCAGAACGCTCCCAGATGCCGAACCCCGTCGAGGTCACGCCCGTAGCCACGATTCTGGGCCGTCGCAATCCCGGGAGCGGTTGGAAGTTACCGCCGGCTAGCCGTGACGCGGGATCCCGTTGGGCGGTACCAGCGGTATTCGGCGTGCCATTCTGCGAGCGCGGCTAGTAGCACCACGATTCCGCCGATCATCTGCTGTGGCTCCTGGACTGAGGCGATTGCATCTGCCCGGAGCGTACGACGGGCTGGTTACGCGGTCGCAGATTGTGGGTTAACGACGCACCAATTGCAGTTGAATTCTGCCGGCCTCCCCGGCAAGAGGGGAGTGCTATCGCAGGAGACTGGCGGTGAGCGCGGAAGCGGTGGACAGGCCTGATGCGGTGGCGGCGATGGTCCAGCCGACTGGTCCGAGGGGGCGGCAGTCGAAGAACTGGCTGAGGCCGGGGGTTTGGATGATGGTTATGAGCCCGGCGGCTGAGACCAGACTGCTGGCTGCGACCAGGGGGCTGCGCCGGCCGACGAGGAGGGTCTGTCCGAGTTGGGCGCCGACGAGCGTGGCGAGGGCGACGGTTCGGGCCCGGGTGGGGGTGCCCGTGAGGCGGGCGGCCAGCCACGCGGCGTAGGTGCCGCCGGCTGTGGCGGCGGCCCGGATGGCGACGTCGCGGGCGAGCTGTCCGGCGAGCGATGTCTCGGGGCCCTCTCTGGCCAGTTCGATGCTCGAGATCTGGGGAGGGCTGACGGCGAGGGCCATGGCCGGGGCGAGGTCGGTGAACAGGTTCACGGCCAGCAGCTGGCGGGCCGTGAGCGGAGGCCGGCCGCTGATCAGCGCCGCCCCGGTAGTGAAGGCGACCTCACCGAGGTTGCCGCCGAGGAGCAGGGCGAGGGCGTCGCGCACCGATGCCCACATGGCCCGACCCTCGATGATGGTGTCGATGAGGACGTTCAGGTCTTCGAGGGTGACCACGAGGTCGGCGGCGTCCCTGGCCGCTGGGGTGGCTCTCGGCCCGAAGGCCACGCCGATCTGGGCCATTCGGATGGCCTGGGCGTCGTTGGCGCCGTCGCCAGTCATGGCGACCACCCGCCCAGAGCTTTGGAACGCGGACACGATCCGCACCTTGTCTGCGGGGGTGACGCGGGCGAAGACCGCTACCTCGTCGATGATCCGTTCGAGCCCGGCGTCGTCGATCTCGTTGAGCTGCGGTCCGGTTATGACCCGCCGGCCGTTGAGCAGCCCGAGGTCGCTGGCGATGGCTTCGGCGGTGCTGGGATGGTCCCCGGTGACCATCACGCAGTTGATGCCGGCCCCCCACAGCTTCTCCAGCGGGACGGCTGCGGTGGGCCTGGCGGCGTCGGCCACGCCGACGAAGCCCAGGAGCTCGAGCCGGTCGACCCGTTCGTCGTCGAGATCGCTTCGATCGGATGCCGCCCGCTCGGCGACGGCGAGCACTCGGAGGCCTCGACGAGCCAGACGCTCCACCTCTGCTCCGGCCCGCTCCCGAGCCGATTCATTGAGGGGGCCCGGTTGACCGTCCGGTTGGCGCCAGGTGGCGCAGCGGGGCAGAACCACCTCGGGTGCCCCCTTGACGCTCAGGAGCGCTCCGCGTGCCGCCAGGCCGATCACGGCGTGGTAGGCCCGGCCGGGCTCGAACGGGAGGGAGGCAGATTTCTGCCAGGCTGGCGCCCCGTGGGTGTGGTGGACCCGGGCCGCCATGGCGGCATCCACGATCGCCTGGTCCGTGGGGTGGGCCATGGCGTGGCCGCGGGGTCGGGGGGCGGCCCGATACGCGGCGGCCAGAATGGCTTTGCC
>JAKAXG010000771.1 GCA_021827225.1 Actinomycetes bacterium
GCCGGAAACTCCGGGTCAGCGCTGCGCCCGCAGCCAGCGCTCGGCCTCGTCGGCCAGGCCGGAGGTGGGCATCGTCCCAGGCTGGGAGCTCACGCCCGGGTTCCTGGTCAGCCGGTGGAACAGCAGAAGCAGAGCGAAGATGACCAGGAAGCCGACCGCGACGTAGACGATCCCCACGACCCCCAGATTAGGGGTGAAGAACGGCTACGCCAAGACCTGCCCGGTGGACCACTCCGCCGGCCCGTAGACTGCAAGTCCCCCCAGCTGCCGCGCCGATTCAGAGGAGATCCCCCCCGTGACCGACAGCCCCGGTGCCCGGCCGGCCAGCTTTGCCGACCTGGAGCTTCGAGAAGAGCTGATCACCGCCCTGAGCGAGCTCGGCTACGAGGAACCCACCCCGATCCAGCAGGCCGCCATCCCTTCCATGCTGGCCGGGCGCGACGTGCTCGGCCAGGCGGCCACCGGCACGGGGAAGACGGCCGCTTTCGCCCTGCCCGTACTGCAGCGCCTGGAGAGCGGCGACAGGGGCCGGCGGCCCGCCGCGTTGATCCTGGTCCCCACCCGCGAGCTGGCCATGCAGGTGTCAGAGGCGGTGCACCGCTACGGCCGGCATCTGGGAGTGCGGGTGCTGCCGATCTACGGCGGGCAGCCGATCGGCCGACAGCTGCGGGCCCTCGACGCCGGCGTGGACGTGGTGGTGGCCACTCCCGGTCGGGCGGTCGACCACCTCAGCCGGGCCACCCTGGACCTGGGGGCCCTCACCATGATGGTGCTCGACGAGGCCGATGAGATGCTCGACATGGGGTTCGCCGAGGATCTGGAGGCGATCTTCGCCGAGGTCCCGGAGGGACGCCAGACAGTGCTGTTCTCGGCGACCATGCCGTCCCGTATCGAGTCCATCGCCCGCCGTCATCTGCGGGATCCGGAGCGTATCCGTATCGCCGACGCTCCGGCCGCGGAGGGCGACGCCCCCCGGGTGCGCCACAGCGCCTACGTGGTCCAAAGAGCCCACAAGGCGGCCGCCCTGGGGCGGGTCCTCGACACCGAGTCGCCCACCGCCACCCTGGTGTTCTGCCGCACCCGGGAGGTCGTTGACAGCCTGACCGAGACCCTCAACGGTCGGGGCTACCGGGCGGAGGCGCTTCACGGGGGTATGAGCCAGGACCAGCGGGACCGGGTGATGGGCCGCCTACGGAGCGGCACCGCCGACCTGCTGGTCGCCACCGACGTGGCCGCCCGAGGCCTCGACGTCGAGCAGCTCTCGCACGTCGTCAACTACGACGTTCCGTCGTCGGTGGAGTCCTACGTGCACCGCATGGGCCGGGTGGGCCGGGCCGGGCGGGAGGGGGTGGCCATCACCCTGGCCGAGCCGCGTGAGCACCGCATGCTGAAGAACATCGAGCGGGTGACCAAGCGGCACATCGCCATCGAGAAGGTTCCGACCGTGGCCGATCTGCAGGCCCGTCGCCTGGAGATGACGAGGGCGGCGCTGCGGGAGGTTCTGATCGAGGACGACCTGGACCGGTTCCGGGTGGTGGTGGAGTCCCTGGCCGAGGAGTTCGATCCCTTCGACGTCGCCGTGGCGGCGGTGAAGCTGGCCCATCAGGCCACGACCGGGTCCGAGGCGGAGGAGATGGACATCCCGCAGGTCGCTACCGACCTACCGTCTGGGCGGCCGAGGCGCGATTCCGGGTCGGGGTCGGAGCGGAACCGCCCGGAACGTGGCGGTGCCGGGGAAGCGACCCGGCTCTACATCAGCGTCGGGCGGGAGGCCGGGGTCCGGCCCCAGGACCTGGTCGGGGCCATCACCGGCGAGACGCGGCTCTCCGGACGCCAGATAGGCGCCATCGAGATCGCCCAGCGCTTCTCGCTGGTGGAGGTGCCCGACGACGCGGCCGAGGAGGTCATATCGGCGCTGCGGGGGACCAAGATCAGGGGCCGCCGGGCCACGGTGCGGCGCGAGCGGTACTGAAGGGACGTCCCAGGGAGGCTCAGATGAGCAGGCTCCCCCCGTCCACGGTCAGCACCTCGCCGGTAACCCACGACGACAGGTCGCTGCACAGATAGAGCGCCGCCCGGGCGATGTCATCGGGCTGGCCAATCCGCTGAAGGGGCCAGGGCCGGGCGGCGTCCTCGCCGGCCGGCTCCCACAGCGCCCGGGCGAAGTCGGTCTTCACCAGGCCGGGGGCTATGGCGTTGACCCGAACCGCCGGCCCCATCTCCGAGGCCAGGTGCTTGGTCAGGTGGATGAGGGCCGACTTGGTCATGTCGTACACCCCGATCGGGCCGGAAAAGGTCAGGGCGCCGACGGAGGAGATGTTGAGGACGACCCCGCCCCGCTCGGACATGGCCTGCCGCCACGCCTCCTGGGTCCACACGAGAGGGCCTCTCAGGTTGACCTCCACCGTCTTGTCGAAACGGGGAAGGTCGATGTCGATCACCCGGCCGTAGTAGGGGTTGGTCGCGGCGTTGTTGACCAGGATGTCCAGGCCTCCGAACCGCTCGATGGTGGCGGCCACG
>JAKAXG010000067.1 GCA_021827225.1 Actinomycetes bacterium
TGGCCTGGGTGTTCGGAGTGTTCGTGGCCTACTTCGCCCTGCCCCTGGTGGCGTTCTGCCTGGCCCGCTGGCGGGTGGAGTGGGCGGAGCGTCGCCAGGAGAGGCGTTCATGACCCCTACCGGGCGATTCCGCCGCGTCAGGCGCCTGGCCCTGATCTGGCTCCCGCTGCTGGTGCTGGCCGCCGGGTTGGGGTGGATGCTGGTGCCCTCCAACGCCGTCGCCTTGTCGTCGGCCTCCGGACCGACCACCACCTCCGTGCCAGGCGCCGCCAACCTGCCCCTGGCCCCGCCGACGACGCGCCCGGTGAGCGAGACCACCACGCCGGGGGAGACGACCACGACCGCCGCCCCCCCGACCCACACACCTTCCAACGGCACCCCCAACCATGAGCCGGCGTCCAAGGGCACTCCGGTCAACCCTGCGGTGGTGGGCCGCAACCTGGTGGGGACCGGCGGGCGGACGGCGGCCGTCATCTACCAGCAGGACTGCGCCATGTGCCACGGCGTCAACGGTCTGGGCACCCCCCGAGCCCCCAGCCTGAAGGGCGTCGGCGAGGCGGCGGTCGACTTCATGCTCACCACCGGTCGCATGCCGAAGAAGGACGTGTCGTCGAAGACGCAGCCGTACTCACCCATCCTCCCCGAGGCCGATATCAAGGCCCTGGACGCCTACGTCACCGCTCTGGTGGCCCACGGCGGCCCGGGCATACCGAGCGTCAACCCCACCGCCGGGACGGCGGCCAAGGGCCAGGAGATCTTCTCCGAGGACTGCGCCGCCTGCCACAACTGGAGCGGCTCGGGAGGCATCCTCTTCGACCGGCCCGTCCCCAGCATCACCGAGGCCACCCCCACCCAGCTGGGCGAGGCGGTGCGCATCGGCCCGGTGGTCATGCCCAAGTTCGGCCCGAAGGAGATCTCCTCCGGGCAGCTCAACGACCTGGCGGCCTACCTGCAGCAGCTCAAGCATCCCTACGACCACGGCGGCGACCCCATATCCCACCTGGGGCCGTTCGCCGAGGGAGCGGTGGTCTGGCTGATCGCCATGGTCGGAATCCTGTTCGTCACCCGTTGGATCGGAAAGCGCGGATGAGCACCCAGGAACGAGAGCAACCAGTCGAGGACGAGGCCGAGCAGAAGAAGGCCCGCCGGGCCAGCGGGGCGGTGCTCGCCTGCTTCGTGGGCGCCGCCATCATGGGCAGCGGGATGGCCATCGTCTTCTGGACGACCGACAACATCGGCCTGGAGGGTGGCCTGCTGGGCGGCGCCCTGCTGCTGCTGGCCCTGGGCCTGGTGCTGTGGGCCCACCACCTGCTGCCGGAAGGCCCCTACTACGAGGAGTACCCGGAGTTGCAGAGCCCGCCGGAGAAGGAGGCGACGGTGCTCGCCACCCTCGACCGCGGCGGGGTGGGCCGGCGCCGGGTGCTGATCGGGTCGCTCGGCGCAGTGGGAGTCACCGCCGGCGCCAGCGTCCTGTCCACCGTCCGGTCCTTCGGTCCGCCGGCCAATTCTTTGATCCACACCCCCTGGAGGCAGAAGCGGGTCGCGGTTGACTCCGACGGCAAACCGGTGAAGATCGGGGATCTGCCCGTCGGGGCCGCCCTGTCGGTGTACCCGCAGGGATTCATCGAGGCCCCGTACGTGGCCGTCATGCTGATCCACCTGCCGCCGGGCGCCAACCATCCGCTCCCCGGCCGGGAGACGTGGGCACCCCACGACTACATCGCCTACTCCAAGGTGTGCTCGCACGCCGGCTGCCCGGTCAACCTGTACAACCGGCGCAGCATGGACCTCGAGTGCCCGTGCCACCAGTCCACCTTCGCCGTCACCGACGGGGCCCACCCCATCTTCGGGCCGGCCGCCGGGTCCCTCGCCCAGCTGCCGCTCACGGTCGACCCCGACGGCACGATCCGCTCCGGAGGCGACTTCTCCGAGCCGCCCGGCCCGGTGTTCTGGCACTACTCCAAAGGCGTGGCGAAAGGCCCCTTCTTTGCCCGCTAGACCCATCCGCAGGCTCAACGCTGCCCTGGACGAGCGGCTCGGCACCCAGTCGTTCCTCCAGCGGGCGCTGGACCACATCTTCCCCGACAACTGGTCGTTCATGCTCGGCGAGGTGGCCCTCTACTGCTTCTTGATCCTGGTCGTCACCGGGGTGTGGCTGGCCTTCTTCTTCGACCCCAGCGACAGCTCCGTGGTGTACAAGGGCTCGTACATGCCCCTGCACGGCGTGTCGATGAACTCCGCCTACGAATCGGTGCTGCACATCAGCCTCGACGTCCGGGCCGGCAACCTCATCCGCCAGGTGCACCACTGGGCGGCCGACCTGTTCATCGCGTCGATCATCTGCCACCAGGCCCGCATCTTCTTCACGGGGGCGTTCCGTAAGCCGCGGGAGATCAACTGGATGATCGGCACCATGCTCCTGCTGCTGTCGATCTTCAACGGGTTCAGCGGCTATTCGCTGCCCGGGGACCTCATGTCCGGTCTGGGGCTGCGCATCGGGTACTCGATCGCCGAGTCCATCCCCCTGCTCGGCGCCTGGCCGGCCTACCTGTTCTTCGGCGGGCAGTTCCCGTCGAACCAGATCGAGCACCGGTTGTATCTCATGCACGTGTTCGTGGTGCCGCTGCTGATCTTCGCCCTGCTCGGCGCCCACCTGGCCATCATCTGGCACCAGAAGCACACCCAATTCCCCGGCACCGGCCGGACCCAGAAGCGGATGGTCGGCTCCCAGCTGTGGCCGACCTACGCCTTCCGCTCGGTGGCGCTCATGTGCGCGGTGGCAGGGGTCCTGTTCATCCTGGGCGGCCTGGTGCAGATCAACCCCATCTGGGAGTACGGGCCCTACCACCCCTATCTGGCCAGCTCGTTCGCCCAGCCCGACTGGTACACCGGCTGGATGGAGGGCTCGCTGCGGCTGTTCCCGCCGTGGCGGCTGCACATCTTCGGCTGGACCGTGTCGGAGCTGTTCTGGTCGGGGGTCGTGATCCCCGGCGGCACGTTCATGCTCATGGCCATCTACCCGATGGTGGAACGGTGGTGGACCGGTGACCGCCTGTCGCACAACCTGCTCGACCGTCCCCGGGACCGGGCCGGGCGCACCGCCTTCGGTGTCGCCGTCCTCACCGCTTACACGGTGTTGACGGTGGCCGGGGGCCAGGACGTGTTCGCCTTCTACCTCAACCTGCAGCAGGTGCCGTTCACCTACGCCATGCGGGGCCTGGTCCTCGGCCTGCCCATCATCACGGGGCTCATCGCCTACCGGGTCTGCCGCGACCTGAGAGGCGTGCCGCCCGAGCCGACCGAAGCGCCAGAGGGCTCGGCCGAGTCGGCCATCCCGTCCCCGCAGCTGTACATGCCGGAGCGGGCGAAGTGGCAGGGCAGGGAGCAGAACAGGGAGCCGGCCGTGGCCACCGCCGGGGCGTCGGGTGAGCGCGGTCCCAACGGAGTCGGGGCAGCTCTGACCTGGGTGGCCACCCGGTTGAACCGGGGCAGCCGCGACGGAGGCGAGGAATGAGAGCCGTCTGGCTGCGCGGTCCGGCGGCCGCCCTCCTGGCCGGGGCGGTGGCGGCCGGCTGCTCCTCCGGTTACGGCCTGGCCAAGGCGGGCCCGTCCGACAGCCCGGTATCGCCCTCCTCGCTGGCCAATCTGGCCGGCCGGGTCCACTACGTCATGCTCCAGTCGGGGATTCCCCTGCAGAACGGCCACGTCGGTTGCAGCCCCGGCGGCGACTACAAGTCCGCCACGTGCTTCGGGGAGACGGCCACCACCCCGGTGACGAAGGTGGAAGGAGACTTCTCCACCTCCTCCACCCGGGCCGGCCCCAACGGCTGCCCCGGGACACTCGAGGTCAAGTACGGCCAGACCCTGGTCCAGTCGCTGACGGTGAACCCGTGCCGATGACCGCCGTCGCCCCGCAGTTCATACGCGAGCCGCGCCAGCGGCGGTCGCTGCGGGTCCGCTGGTTCGGGGGGCGCGCCCTGCTCCTGCACCTGACCCTCCTGGTGGTCTTCCCGGTCTGCCTGCTGGCCGCCTGGTGGCAGATCCAGCGGGCGCTGTCGGGGAACACGCTGAGCTTCGTGTACGTGTTCGAGTGGCCGGCCTTCGCCGGGGTGGCGGTGTGGGCCTGGTGGGCGCTTCTCACCAAACCGGACGGGGAAGAGCACCACCCGGCGCGCCTCGACGGGTCGGAGACCCCGGCCGCCGGCCGGGCCCGGGAACAGCGGCGGCTGGTCGCCGAGCGCACCCGGCCGCTGCAGTGGGACCGGGACCAGGAAGGGGCCGGCCTGCGCGCCTACAACGCCTATCTGGCGGAGATCAACGCCCGGCCGCCCCGCGGCCGCCTACCCCGCCGGCCGAGAGGAGGCCGCCGTGAATGACCTGGTGGAAGCGATCCGCGCCGAGCACCGGCGGGTGCTCGAGCTGGCCGACGAGGTGCTGGCCCGATGCGAGGAGGGACCGGCCGGGGAGCGGGCGGCGCGCAAGGCCATCGACGCGCTCATAGCCCTCGAATCCCGGCACGAGGCGACCGAGGCCATGTTCTTGTGGCCGGTCGTGCGCGACGCCCTCCCCGAACACACCGGCCTGAGGGAGACGGCGCAGAACCAGGAGCGCCAGGCCCGCCGGCACCTGCACCGGCTCCACAAGGTCGCCGGCCGTCCCGGCTCGGCCGAGCTGGCCACCTTCGCCGTCCGCGAGATCGTGTCCCACGTCGGGCTGGAGGAGAGCCAGATCCTGACGGCCCTGTCCAGCGCCCTGAGCCCCTACGACGCGGTGCGTATCGGCCGCATGTACGAGGCCACCTCCAAGACCGCTCCCACCCGGCCCCACCCCCGGGTGCCGGCCATACCCGGGCTGCTCTCGCTTACCGGTCCCATGGCTGCCCGGATGGACCGGGTGCGCGACCTGCTCAGGATTCGCTAGCCGCCGCCCCGGGCGCCGGCGCCGGGACGTCGGCGGGCTGCGCCCACCACGGGACCGTCCACTCCGTCGAGACGGTCTTGGCCGCCTCCCGCCGCTCCTCGCGCACCGCGAAGGCGAACCACTGGGCCACGATCGCCGAGAGCCAGACCGAGCAGGTCCCGGTGGCCGCCACCAGCAGGACTTCCCCGGCCGTGTGGGTGCCGGCCAGGGTGTTGATGGGATCGATGGGGGTGGCCTGGAAGCGCATCCACCCGCCGGGTAGCGCCTCCAGCGGCATGGAGCCCAGCAGCAGGAGCATGCGGCCCTGGAACGACAGCCGGTGGCGCGAGGTCTCGGGGGCCACGAGCGGCGGCCAGTACAGCAGCCCCACGACCAGCAGGACGGCGTGGCTCAGCTCGTGGACCGGCTGGTGGGCGATCAGGTAGTCGTACACCCGCCGGTCGGCGAGCATCCCCCACATGGTGAAGAAGTACACCGGCGTGGCGAACGCCGGGTGGGTCACGACCGCGACGAAGCGGCCCCGCATGAACCTGGTGATCGCGACCTGGACGCCCCTGCCGGACGCCTGGGTCGCCAGCAGCAGCGGCCGCCCCAGGGCGAGCAGGGGCGGGACGGCCATCATCAGCAGGATGTGCTGGACGATGTGCAGCGTGACGCTGGTCCTGTCGTAGGCGGCCAGGCCCGAGCCCACGGCGGCCCACGTGCCCGCCAGCCCGGCCACGAACGAGACCGTGTGGCGCACCGGCCAGCGCCGGCCCCGCCGGGCGACCCTGCGTACCCCCACCCCGTAGAGGACGGCGGCCGCCGCCTCGGCACCGGCCGCCGCCAGCGCCGGGGGGGCCGTCTGGACCCCGGTGAGAAGCACGTGCAGACGGACACCGTCGAGGGCGGCGGCGAGCGCGGGGGACCCGAACACGGCCCACATCTACCCGTCCCCCGCCGGTCGTCCCATTAGTGCGCCTGGACAATCTTTGGTGAATGCAAAGGATGCCCTGTGCAAGTAAAGTGGGGGCGTGAACTCCTCCCTCTCCTCCCAACTGGCCCGAGGTCCGGGGGGAGGGGATCCACCGCCGGAGCCGGTCGAGGATGACCTGCTCGAGCAGGAGCGGGAGCTGATAGACGCGGTGCTGTCCGCCAGCCGGGCCCTGGTGGCGGTGGCCGCCCGGTCGCTGGCCTCGTGCGAGACCGAGATCACCCTTCCTCAGTACCGGGCCCTGGTCGTGCTCAGCGCCAGGGGCCCCCAGCGGGTGGCCGACCTGGCCGAGGCGCTCGACGTGCTGCCCTCCACCGCCACGCGCATGTGCGACCGGCTGGTGGCCAAGCAGCTCCTGCGGCGCACCCGGTCACCCCAGGACCGGCGCAGCGTCAAGGTCGCGGTGACCGCCGACGGCCGCCAGCTCGTCGACCGGATCAGCGAGACCCGCCGCCGGGAGCTGCAGAGGATCCTGTCCCAGCTGCCGCCCGCGGGCCGACCGGCCGTGGTCGAGGCTCTGCGGGCGTTCAGCCGGGCGGCCGGCGAGGTGCCCGAACAGGACTGGGCTCTCGGATGGGGCCAGTGATCGCCGGCAACGGGGCGGCGCCGGCGGCCGGGCGGTCGCAGCCTCTCAGCCTGGGCCCCAGACGGACCGCCAACCGGCTCCTCGCCGGCCTGCGCAACGCCGGATACCTGCGCAAGTGGCTGGTGCTGGGCACCCTCATCGGCATCGTCGCCGGTGTCGGCGCCGTGGTGTTCTACGAGGGGTTGACGGCGGCCACCAAGTACCTGCTCGGCACCATCGGCGGCTTCACTCCGGCCGGCACGGCCGGAGAGGGCGGCGCCCACGCCGCCAGCGCCTTCGCCCGACCGTGGGCCATCCCCCTGGTGGTCGGAGGCGGCGGTCTGGTGGCCGGCCTGCTCGTCTTCGCCCTGGCCCCCGAGGCCGAGGGGCACGGCACCGACGCCGCCATCAAGGCGGTGCACACCAACCCCAAGGGCATCCGCCCCAGGTCCATCGTGGTCAAGCTGGTGGCGTCCATGCTCACCATCGGGTCCGGCGGGTCGGGCGGCCGGGAGGGACCCACCGCCCAGATCTCCGCCGGGTTCGGCTCGGTGCTGGCCCGGGTCATGAACCTCACGCCCGCCGACTCGCGCATCTGCGTCGCCACCGGTATCGCCTCGGGCATCGGTGCCATCTTCCGGGCCCCGCTGGGAGGGGCGCTGCTCGGGGTGGAGCTGCTCTACCGGGAGGACGTGGAGATCGACGCCCTCATCCCGTCGGTCGTGGCCACAGCGGTGGCTTACGGCGTGTTCGCGTCGATCACCGGCGGCTTCCAGCCCATCTTCGGCGTGCACGTGGCCGTCGGGATCTACCACGTCTGGCAGTTCGTGCTCTTCGCCGCCCTGGGCCTGGTGTGCGGGCTTTGGGGTCGCGCCTACGCCGCCACCTTCTACCGGCTCACCGCCTGGTTCAAGACCTGGCGGCTGCCCCGGGGCGTGCGCCCGGGCATCGCCGGCCTGGTGGTCGGAGCCATCGGTCTGGGCATCCCCGGCGTTCTCGGCACCGGCTACGGGGAGCTCCAGATCCAGCTGAGCACCCACAGCCTGCTGACCCTCCCGCTGTGGATCGCCCTGGTCCTGCCGGCGGCCAAGATCCTGGCCACCAGCCTCAGCATCGGTTCGGGCGGGTCCGGGGGCATCTTCGGACCCGGTCTGGTCATAGGCGGGAGCGCCGGCGCCGCCCTCTGGAAGCTCTTCCACCTGGTCGGCGTCGCCCCCCACGACCCGACGGCGTTCGTGATCATCGGCATGATGGCCGGCTTCGGGGCCATAGCGCATGCCCCGCTGGCCGTCACCATCATGGTGGCGGAGATGACCGGGAACCTGGCCCTGCTCGCCCCGGCCATGGTGGCGGTGGCGGTGGCCACCGCGGTGGTCGGCGACAAGACCATCTACGAGTCGCAGCTCCGGCGCCGGAGCGACTCGGTGGCCCACCGGCTGTCGTCGGGCCTGCCGGCCTCCGAGTCGGTGTCGGTCAGGGAGGTGATGGCCCGTCCCCGCCTGGTCCTGATCAGCGCCACGCCCGCCCCCGAGGCACTGGAGCAGCTGCGGGACGCCCGGCTGCCCGGCGCTCCGGTCACCACCGCCGACGGGGCGTTCGTGGGCTCGGTCCAGACGCCGATCCTCGCCGAGCTGGTACGCAAGGGCCAGACCGGGCCGGTCGGGCGGGTGGCCGACGTGGAGGCCATGACCGTGCCGGCGGACGTCGGTCTCGACGCCGCCGTGCAGGGCCTGCCCTCGTCCAAGGGCGGATGGATCCCCGTGCTGGACGACACCATGGCGGTGGTCGGCGTCATCTCGAATCGGGAGCTGGTGCGGGGCTGGCAGCTGGCCCTCAGCCAGTCCGCCCAGCGGCTGGCCGGGGCGGTCACCTCGACCAGCATGGTCGACACCGTGGTCGCCGACGGCGCCCCGGCCGCCGGCCTGGCCATCCGCGACCTGGCCCTGCCGATGGGCACGGTCATCGTCTCCCTGACCCGGGGGGACGCCCTGATCGCCCCGAACGGCGACCTGGTGATCGAGAAGGGCGACTCGGTGACCCTCGTGACCCGGGCGGCCGACCTGGACCACGTCCGGGGCCTGTTCGACCGGCCCCCCGCCGACGCCGGCGAGCCGGGGGCCACCCCGCTGTCGGACGAGCGGTCCTCCGCCGGCACCTGACCGCCGCCGGTGGCCGGGCGCCGGCCCCCTCCTGCCTGACTTTGGTGACGGAAATCCACTCTGGTGACGGAAATCGACGCGTCCGAGCGTCGCTCCTGTCACCAGAGCCGATCTGCTGTCACCAAAGAGCCGGCAGGAACGCGCCGTAGGCCCGATCGAGCCGGCCGTCCGTCGTCCCAAGGAACCGTGGCGGCTCGGGAGCTCCGGGCACCTCGGCCGCCGGTCTGCGCTCGCCGTGGATCGAGAGGTGCATATCTACGGCTGTAGGGGTAGCGATGCACCTCTCGGCCTTCGACGAAGCCCCGCTCCGCCTAGCCCCCGAGATCGTCCCCCGAGATCGTCCCCCGGCCCCCGTCCCCCCTTCGACGCTCAGCGGTGCCCGAAGTGGAGGCCGTGGCCCGAGTGCACCAGGCGTCCCACCCGGGACGAGGCCGACGGCGGGCAGGCGGCGGCGTGCAACTGTCCCTCGTGCACCAGGCCGTGATGGCCGCAGTGGGGACAACGCTCGTACCGGGACCGGGTCACGATCCCGACCCCTCCGATCGTCGACGCGTACGCCATGAACAGCATCAGGCTCGCCACCAGGACGGCGCCTATGACCCACAGGAAGATGATCACCTGTTCCTCCTCTCCTCAGAGTCCTCGGGAAGGGGTGCCCCCCTGGGACCCCGCGTACTTGTACACAAGCTAGGGTACCCATATTTCGTACGAGTACGCAAAGGGTTATCCTGGGCCCATGGCAGCCGACGACAAGTCCCGCGCCGGGCGGGCGGCCGTCCCCAAGAAGCCGAAGACCGCGGCCCTCGTCCGCTCGGCTGGCACCGATCCCTCGTCCGCCAGCGGCCGGACCGGCCGCACCCCGTGGGGGTCGATCAGCCGGGACCAGATCATCGCCACCGCGGTGAGGGCTCTCAAGGAGGTGGGCTTCGAGCAGATGACGATCCGGGGCCTGGCCTCCGAGATGGGGGTCGCCCCCATGTCCCTCTACCGTCACGTCCGGGACAAGGACGACATCATCGACGAGGTGGTGGAGCGCCTGCTTGCCCGCGTATGGCGGCCCAAGGTGGATCGGTCGGACTGGAAGGCCTACATCGCCGAGGCGGCGGACAAGCTACGGCACTTCCTGGTGACCCAGCCGGCGGCCCTGCACGTCTATCTGAGCCATCCGGTGATGTCGCCGGCCGCGCTGGCCCGTATGGAGTCCATGCTCGAGGTGCTGCGCAACGCTCTCGGGGACGAGGACGCCGCCCGGCGGGCCTACGCCGCCCTGCAGACCTACACCATCGGCTTCGCCGCCCTCGAGGCGTCCCGGGCCGGGTGGGTTCCCTCCGACGACGGGGACGAGGTGGCGCAGCAGCTGGCCGCTTACACCACCCCCCGACAGTTCGCCCAGGGCCTGCAGTACCTCCTCACCGGTGCCGAACACGAGTCCAGGAACCCGTCCCGGTCGGCGACGGGCGGCTCGGGCGGCTGGGGCGGCATCCTGCCGCCCAGAGGACCCGACTGACGCATCCGGGCGGCGGCACCGCCACACGCACCGGCCGGCACGCACCGGCCGGCACCCGCACCCGCCGGCCTACACCCCGGCGCTGCGCCGCACGTCCAGGATCGACTGGTAGGTGTCCCGCTTCTCCTTCGCCGTCCGGCCCACGGCGGTGACGAAGGTGCGGGCGGTGTTCGGCAGGCTCTTCAGGAACGAGGGATCGAAGAAGCCACCCGCCTTCTGGTCGAAGATGCCGTGGGCCCCGCTGTCCTCGTCGGTGTCGACCGGGTAGAACAGGTTGACGGGCCGGTCCTGCGAGATGTGCTGGTCGGTCAGCTGGGTGTCCCAGGCGCCGATGGCCGCGTACTGGTTCCCGAGCCCGGGGAACAGCCGGCCGGCCATCACCAGGATCTTGTTCCAGGACCCGATCACCTTGTCCCTCCGGCCGTCGAGGGCGGCGGCCAGGATGAACTTGGCGCACACCTCCGGCTGGTAGATGGGCGGCACCGGCTGGGGGTGGCGGTCGAGGGTGGTCTCGCACCAGTTGAACTGCGGGGTGTTGACGGCTGGCAGGTGGACCATGGACATCCGCACGTGGCTGCCCTCGTGGAGAAGCTCGGCCCGGGTGGACTCGAAGAAGCCCCGGCAGGCGAACTTCGATGCGCAGTAGGCGCTCTGCAGCGGGATCCCGATGAACGCCAGGGCGGAGCCCACGTTCACGATGGCACCCCGGTCGCGTGGCCGCATGCGGGCCAGGGCGGCGGTGGTGCCCCACACCTGACCCAGGAAGGTGACCTCCACCGCCCGCTTGAACTCCGCCGGCTTGACCTCCCAGGCCGGGGCGAAAACCGTGGTCATGGCGTCGTTGACCCACACGTCGATGGCGCCGAGTTCCCGCTCGACCTGATCGGCCGCCGCGTCCACTTGGTCGAAGTCGGCCACATCGGTGGGAATGCCCAGCGCCCGGCCTCCGGCGGCCTCCACTTCGGCCGCCGCCGCGGTGAGCCCGGCCCCGCCGCGGGCGAGGAGGGCCACGTCGAAGCCGTGCTGGGCGAATGCCCGGGCGGTGGCCCGGCCGACGCCGGCGGACGCCCCTGTTATGACGGCAACCCTACGTTCGCTCACGGTGTGCTCCTTCGGAAAGTGTCGGTTGCGATGGCTAATACCCAGCCATCCGCCCTCGCACCCGTGCCGGGGGTCAACGTCTCTGCGGGCCGAAGGTCTCGCGCAGCTGATCGGCCGAGGCGTCGTCGGCCAGCACGGTCAGGCGGTCTCCCGCCCTCAGTGCCGTGTCTCCCCGGACGGCAAGGAGTTGGCCGTTGCGCACCAGGAGGGTCACCCACGCCTCCTCGGGTAGGCCCTCCAGTTTGGCCACCTCCACGCCGTCCGCCCGGGAGCCGCGGGCGACCACCAGCGTGTGC
>JAKAXG010000772.1 GCA_021827225.1 Actinomycetes bacterium
GTCGACGGACCTCTTACTGGTTGGTCAGCACCTTGACGGTGCGCTCGAGCGGTTCGTGGAAGTCGGGCAGAAGGGTGACCCCGCTCATCCTCAACGCGGCGTTGTCGAGCACCGAGTTGGCCGGGCGGGGCGCCGGGCGGGGCGGATCCAGCTCCGAGGTGGCGATGGGCTCCACCCG
Source organism: Actinomycetes bacterium (assembly GCA_021827225.1). The sequence goes on from JAKAXG010000772.1 coordinate 179, forward strand.
GGCCGGGTCGAGGCCGGCCGCGGCCAGGACGTCGCGGGCCAGGCCGAACCAGCTGGTTGCCCCCTGGTTGGTGACATGGAACAACCCGGGGCGGCGACCGGTCCCCAGCTGCAGCAGCATGGCCGCCAGGTCGCCGGTGAAGGTCGGGCAGCCACGCTGGTCGTCGACGAAGCGAAGGGTCCCCTCCCCCGCCGCCAGCCGCAGGATGGTCTTCACCATGTTGGCCCCGTTCGGCCCGCACACCCAGGACGTGCGGGCGATCGTGGCGGTCGGCAGCAGGGCCAGGATCTCCTCCTCCCCGGCCCGCTTGGAGCGGCCGTACACCGACGCCGGGTCGGTGCGGTCCCATTCCGTGTACGGCCGGGTCAGGCTGCCGTCGAAGACGTAGTCGGTAGACACGGCCACCAGGTGGGCGCCGGCCAGCCGGGCCGCCTCGGCCACGTTGCGGCACCCCAGGGAGTTCACCCGGAACGCCCTCTCGGGGTCCGACTCGCAGGCGTCCACAGCGGTCCAGGCGGCGCAGTGCACCACCAGGTCCGGCGCCGTCCCGGTGACGGCGGCCAGGACCGAGTCCCGGTCGCCGACGTCGAGCTCCGACCGGGTGGCTGCGACGACCTCGTGCCGGCCAGGCTCGGAGGCCACGCGGACCACATCGGTGCCGAGCTGGCCGCCGGCACCGGTGACGAGAATCCTCAACGGGCCGACCGGGAGGCCTTCAGCGGCTCCCACCACCAGCGGTTGTCGCGGTACCAGCGGAAGGTCTCCTCGAGGGCGTCATCGAGCTTGCGCGAGGGGGACCAGCCGAGCGACCTCACCTTGGCGGTGTCCACCGAGTAGCGGCGGTCGTGGCCGAGGCGGTCCTCGACGTAGTCGATCATCTCCTCGCCGGCACCGGCCAGGGCCAGCAGCCGCTCTGTCAGATCGCGGTTGGTGAGCTCGTTGCCGGCGCCGATGTTGTAGATCTGGCCGGCCGATCCCCTGCGCAGCACCGTGTCGACGGCCTCGCAGTTGTCCTCCACGTACAGCCAGTCCCGCTTGTTGAGGCCGTCGCCGTACAGCGGCACGCTGGCCCCGTCGAGCAGGTTGGTGACGAACAGCGGGATGACCTTCTCCGGGTACTGCCAGGGCCCGAAGTTGTTCGACGAGCGGGTGACCATGACCGGCACCCCGTAGGTCGTGTGGTACGACAGGGCGATCAGGTCGGAGCCGGCCTTGGACGCGCTGTAGGGCGACCGGGGCTCGAGCAGGTCGGTCTCGAGGCTGTCGCCGCTGTCCACCGAGCCGTACACCTCGTCGGTGGAGATGTGCAGCACCCGCTCGATGCCCAGCTGGCGGCAGGCGTGCATCACCGCGTTGGTCCCCACGCAGTTGGTGACGACGAAATCCTCCGGCCCGGCGATGGAGCGGTCCACGTGGCTCTCGGCCGCGAAGTGCACCACCGCGTCGTGGCCCCGGGCGGCCTCGGTGAAGGCGTCCAGGTCGCAGATGTTGGCGTGCACGAACCGGAAGCGGGAGCCGTGGTCACGCTCGACCTGCTCCAGGGTGGAGCGGTTCCCGGCGTAGGTGAGGGCGTCGTAGACGGTCACCTCGTCGTCGGTGTTGGTCATCAGCCAGCGGACATAGTTCGACCCTATGAACCCGGCCCCGCCGGTGACCAGAAGTTTCATGGGCCGAAAGGTTACTAGGGGCGCGAGGCCACCCCCTGTAGCCCTACTGCAGGTCGATGCTGCAGTGGTCGCCCACCATGAGGCGGGTGGCGCTCGGCCGGCGAGCCGTGCGGGTCACCTCCACGTGGTGACCGAGCAGCGAGTCCTCCAGCCGTCCGGCGCCCACCACCCGGCAGTCATCGAGGATCACGGAGTGCTCCACCTCGCTGCTGTCGATGATGCAGCGCCGGCCGATGGCCGAGAACGGGCCGACGAAGCTGTCGGTCACCGCCGTCCCCGCGCCGATCACGACAGGGCCCCGCACCCGGCTGCGGACCACCCGGGCGCCGGCCTCGACCACCACCCGGCCGTCAAGGTCCGACTCGTCGTCCACCTCGCCGTCGATGCGCCGATCCAGGGTCTCGAGGATCAGGCGGTTCGCCTCCAGTAGCGGGGTCAGCTTGCCGGTGTCGATCCACCATCCCTCGAGCACCTCGGTGCGCACCCGCAGGCCCTGGTCGACCAGCCACTGGATGGCGTCGGTGATTTCCAGCTCGCCACGGGCGGAGGGCCGGATGGCCGCCACCGCGTCGTGGATCCGGGCGTCGAACAGGTACACCCCCACCAGGGCCAGGTTCGAGGGCGGGTCGGCCGGCTTCTCCAGCAGCCGCACCACGGACCCGTCGGCGCCC
>JAKAXG010000773.1 GCA_021827225.1 Actinomycetes bacterium
GAGCCGGTCCCGGACCCGGATCCGCCTCGACGTGCAGGCCCCCGATCGCCTCCCGCTGGCCCTCGAGCACCAGGTGCTGCAGATGGCCCGGATCCTCCTCGGAGCCGCCGTCGACTCGCGCGCCGAGGCCGTGGACCTGGCCTGGGTGACGGGCCGGGAGGGCGGTTGCCTGGAGGTCGGGTACGACTCCACGGCTGCGCCCGGGGCCCGCTACGAGACCGAGGCTCCCATACTGATGGCCGTGGCCGAGGTGCGCGACCGCTGCTGGGCCGTCGGCGCCACCGTGGAGTGCGAGGTGGAGGAGGAAGGTCGCGGTCGGGTCCGCTGCCGGGTGGCCGCATGACCGGACCCCGGGTTCTCATAGCCGACGATCACCCGGTGATGCGGGAGGGTCTCAGGCGGGCCCTCGAGGGACTCGACCTCGAGGTGATAGACATCGTGGCCGACGGCCGGGCCGCGGTGGCGGCGGTGGAGGAGCTGTCACCCGACGCCGTTCTCATGGACATATCGATGCCGGGAATGGACGGCATATCGGCCACGGAGATCATCAGGTCACGCCACCCGGCAGTGGCGGTGGTGGCCCTCACTTTCGACGGCAGCGAAGAGGTGCACGCCCGGGCCCGTGACGCCGGTGCTGCAACGGTCATAACCAAGGACTCGCCCGCCGATAAGGTCGTGTCAGCGATACTCGATGCCGTGGCCGGGGAGGATGCGGACTCCGCCCTCCCGAAGCGTCCCCGGCTGGAGGGAGAGCTTTCGCTGACCCCGCGCGAGGTCGAGATCCTCAGGTTGATAACCAAGGGCGCCTCGACCACGCGGATCGGTAGCGAGCTCTACATCAGCGTCAAGACGGTCAAGAACCACCTGGCTTCCATCTACGAGAAGCTGGACGTGACCGACCGGACCCAGGCGGTGCTCAGCGCCCTCCGACTCGGTCTGGTGTCACTCGACCCCTGACCGTCCCTCTGCTCCGGCGACCGTCGGCCCGCCCGGCGGGTCTGGCGCGTCCCCGCCGGAGGACCGCCGTGGGTCCCGTCGTCATAGAGTCCTTTCTCCTGAATAGATCAAAAGACCTATTCCAAGCTCCGGGCGGTAAGGCGATGATTTAGGCGAGAAACCAAACGGTTTCCCGCCGCAAAGAGAAGCCTTCTCTTTTGGCGAACTCACGGAGGACTAAGGGCAGATATGCTTACCGTTGCTTTCACCGTCATGAGAGCTTTCGCCGCCACCCGTACCTGGTTCGAGGGTCGCCTGGATCCCGAGAGGGGCGCCTCGGCCGTGGAGTACGCCCTGCTGGTCGGACTGATCGCCGCGGTCATCGCCGGCGCCGTCCTGATCCTCGGCAACGACATCAAGGGCGTCTTCACCCAGACCAGCTCGTGCGTGTCCAGCGCCAGCGCCGCCAACTGCCCCGGCTGATCCGCTGAGGGGGCGGTCCATGCTGGTCAACAGCCCGACGCGGTCCTTCCGTGACCGGCCCGGCCGTCTGCACCTCGCAGCGGTCGGGCCGGCGGCGGTTGACCTCGCGGTGGAGGTGGTCATCCCGGTGTACAACGAGGTACACGTCCTCGAGCGCAGCGTCCTCCGCCTCCGGCGCCACCTCGACGCCGGTTTCCCCTACCCGGCGGTGGTGACCGTCGCCGACAACGCCAGCACCGACGGCACCTGGGAGGCGGCCCGCCAGCTGGCCCGCACCGTTCCCGGCGTGCGGGCGGTCCGCATCCCCGAGCAGGGGAGGGGCCGGGCCCTGGCCGCCGTCTGGTCCGCCAGCTCGGCCTCGATCCTGGCCTACATGGACGTGGACCTGTCCACCGACCTGGCAGCGCTGCTGCCATTGATCGCGTCCGTGGCGTCCGGCCACAGCGAGGTCGCCATCGGCAGCCGGCTGATGTCAGGGGCCCGCGTCGGCCGGGGGGCGGCCCGGGAGATCATCTCCCGGGCCTACAACCAGCTGATCCGGCTGGCCGTGGGCCGCCGGTTCACCGACGCCCAGTGCGGGTTCAAGGCGCTGAGCGCGGAGGCCGCCGCGGTCCTGCTCCCGCAGGTGCGCGACGGAGGCTGGTTCTTCGACACCGAGTTGCTCCTCCTCGCCGCCTCCGCCGGCATGCGGATCCACGAGATCCCCGTGGACTGGATGGACGACCCGGACTCGCGGGTCCGTATCGTCAGTACCGCCTGGTCGGACCTGAGAGGCCTGGCCCGGGTGTCGGGGCGGACCATCCTGCGCCGGGCCAGCCTGGCCGTCTCCGGCGCGGCGGGCATCGCTGCCCTGGCTGCCCTGTTGTCGGGGATGGCCGGACCGGCCACGGGCAGTGCGCTGGCCGTCCTGATCGCAGCCGCGGCCTTCCACGCCGTACGGACCGCCGGCCGGGTCCGGAGGCGGGCGTCCCGCCTGGAACGCGCTACCGGCCCGCGCCCGGCCCGCTTGAGCGTGGTGGGGCCCGGGCCCGAAGGCGGGGCGGACCGGACTTGACCCTGATCGCACCGGCCCCGGCCGGGTCCGCCGCTGCCGGCC
>JAKAXG010000774.1 GCA_021827225.1 Actinomycetes bacterium
TCTACCTCCCAGGGCCGGATCGTCGCCGACGAGGAGATCAAGTCGGCCCTGGCCGGCGAGCACCCCTACGAGGCCTGGCTGGCCGACAACCAGATCCACTTCGACGACCTGGCCCCCCGTTTCACGCTGACCCCCCAGCACGCGTCGGTCGTGGCCCACCAGCGGCTGTTCGGCTACACCACCGAGGACCTCAAGATCCTCATCGGCCCCATGGCATCGACGGGCATAGAGCCGATCGGCTCGATGGGCACCGACACGCCCATCGCCGTGCTGTCGGACCGGTCCCGCCTGCTCTACGACTACTTCTCCCAGCTGTTCGCCCAGGTGACCAACCCTCCGCTCGACGCCATCCGCGAGGAGCTGGTCACCTCCTTGTCGGGGACCATCGGGCCGGAGCGCAACCTGCTGGCCCCGGAGCCGGCCAGCTGCAACCAGATCGTCATGCCGCAGCCGATCCTCACCAACGAGGACCTGGCCAAGCTGATGTACATCAACGAGGACGGCACCCAGCCGGGCTGGCGGGCCTTCGCCATCGACGGCCTGTTCGACGCCACCTCCCCCGACCCCGGGGCGGCCATGGCCGGCGCCCTCGACGACATCTGCGCCCGGGTGAGCGCCGCCATCGAGGAGGGGACCAAGATCATCATCCTCTCCGACCGCCACGCCTCGGCCTCGCTGGCTCCCATCCCGGCGCTGCTGCTGGTCAGCGCCGTGCATCACCACCTGATCCAGGAAAAAAGTCGCACCCGGGTGGGGCTGGTGGTCGAGACCGGCGAGGCCCGCGAGGTGCACCACATGGCTCTCCTCCTCGGTTACGGGGCGGCCGCCATCAACCCGTACCTGGCCTTCGACACCATCACCGAGCTGGTCCAGGAGGGCAAGCTCGGCCACATCACCCCCCGCAAGGCCATCCGCAACTACATCAAGGCCTGCGGGAAGGGCGTGCTCAAGGTCATGTCCAAGATGGGCATCTCGACCGTGGCGTCCTACACCGGCGCCCAGGTCTTCGAGGCCATCGGGCTCGGCACCGAGGTGGTCGACCGCTACTTCACCGGCACCGTGAGCCGGATCGGCGGCGTGGGCCTCGACGAGCTGGCCAGGGAGGTGCTCATCCGCCACAAGCAGGCCTGGCCGGACCGGCCCACCGAGCTGGCCCACCGCGACATCCAGGTGGGCGGCGAGTACCAGTGGCGCCGGGAGGGCGAGTACCACCTGTTCAACCCGACCACGGTCCACAAGCTGCAGCACTCCACCCGCACCCAGCGCTACGACATCTTCAAGCAGTACACCTCGGCGGTGGACAACCAGGCGGCCCACCTGGCCACCCTCCGGGGCCTGTTCCGCCTGCGCCCGGCGTCGGAGACGGGGCGCCAGCCGGTCCCCCTCGAAGAGGTCGAGCCGGTGTCGGAGATCGTCAAGCGGTTCAACACCGGGGCCATGTCCTACGGCTCCATCTCGGCGGAGGCCCACGAGACGCTGGCCATCGCCATGAACCGCCTCGGGGCCCGGTCCAACACCGGCGAGGGCGGCGAGGACCCGGACCGTTTCACCCCCGACCCGAACGGAGACCTGCGCCGCAGCGCCATCAAGCAGGTGGCGTCGGGCCGCTTCGGTGTGACCAGCGAATACCTGGTCAACGCCGACGACATCCAGATCAAGATGGCCCAGGGCGCCAAGCCGGGTGAGGGCGGCCAGCTGCCCGGCCACAAGGTGTACCCGTGGATCGCCAAGACCCGGTACTCGACGCCGGGCGTGGGGCTGATCTCGCCGCCCCCGCACCACGACATCTACTCCATCGAGGACCTGGCCCAGCTGATCTACGACCTGAAGAACGCCAACGACTCGGCCCGCGTCCACGTGAAGCTGGTGGCCGAGGTCGGGGTGGGCACGGTCGCCGCCGGTGTCAGCAAGGCCCACGCCGACGTGGTGCTCATCTCCGGCCATGACGGCGGGACCGGCGCCTCGCCTCTCACCTCGCTAAAGCACGCCGGCGCCCCGTGGGAGCTGGGGCTGGCCGAGACCCAGCAGACACTGATGCTCAACCGGCTGCGCGACCGCATCGTCGTGCAGGTCGACGGCCAGCTGAAGACCGGCCGCGACGTGGTGGTCGCCGCCCTGCTCGGCGCCGAGGAGTACGGCTTCGCCACCGCCCCCCTGGTCGTCAGCGGCTGCGTGATGATGCGGGTCTGCCACCTCGACACCTGCCCGGTCGGCATCGCCACCCAGAACCCGGAGCTGCGCAAGCGCTTCACCGGCCGGCCGGAGTTCGTGGTGACGTTCTTCGAGTACATCGCCGAGGAGGTGCGGGAGCTGCTGGCGTCGCTCGGCTTCCGTTCCCTCGACGAGGTGATCGGGCACCCCGAGCTGATCGACACCGCCCCGGCGGTGGAGCACTGGAAGGCCCGGGGCCTGGACCTCTCCCCCATCCTGGCTCTGCCCTCGGCCGAGCCGGGCGCCGCCCGCCGCTGCGTGACCGCCCAGGACCACGGCCTCGACCGGGCGCTGGACAGATC
>JAKAXG010000775.1 GCA_021827225.1 Actinomycetes bacterium
CGCGAGCTGGGCGTGGCTCCCCGACCGCTGTTCGACCTGATCGAAGCCAACCGGCGCGATCAGGACCGCAACTCGTACGAGACCTTCGAGGAGCTCAGGGACTACTGCCGCCTCTCGGCCGATCCGGTCGGGCGGCTGGTGCTGGCCGCCTTCGGTTTCTCCGACCCGCAGCGGGTCGGGCTGTCCGACGCGATCTGCACCGGCCTGCAGCTGGTCGAGCACTGGCAGGACGTGCGCGAGGACGCCCTGGCCGGCCGGGTGTACCTGCCGGGCCGGGATCTCCGCCGCTTCGGGGTGGACGCGACCGAGCTGACCGGCGCCGGACCCGCCTCCCCCGCCCTGCCGTCCCTCATGGCGTTCGAGGTGGCCCGGGCCCGGGAATGGCTCGACCGGGGCCGGCCCCTGATCGCAACCCTTCCGGGACGCTGCCGCGTGGCGGTAGCGGGGTTCTGGGCCGGGGGCCACGCCGCCCTCGACACCATCGCCGGGCGGGACTTCGACGTGCTGCGCCCGGCCGGGCGGCCCCGTCCCGACCGGGTGGCGGCGCGGATGGCCGCAGTGCTGATACCGAGCCTGGCGGGGAAGGGCTAGGTCGTGGATCTGAACGACGCGTACGTGCGCTGCGAGGAGATCACGGCCGCTGAGGCCCGGAATTTTTCCTACGGGATCAGACTGCTGCCGGATCCGAAGCGGAGGGCCATGTCCGCCCTCTACGCGCTGGCCCGGCGCATCGACGACATCGGCGACGGTGACGCCCCGGCCGCCGAGAAGCTCGACGCCCTGGCGGCCGTGCGCAAGGACGTGGACGGGCTGCGCAGCGGCCGGGCCGACCCGGTGGACCCGGTGCTCACCGCCATGGCCGACGTGTGCCGGCGCTACCCGCTGCCGGTGTCGGCCATCGACGAGCTCATCGAGGGCTGCGAGATGGACGTCACCGGGGTCCGCTACGAGACCTTCGATGACCTGGTCGGCTACTGCCGGCGGGTGGCCGGGACCGTCGGGCGCCTGAGCCTGGCCGTTTACGGCAGCTCCGACCCGGCCCGGGCCGAGCCGCTGGCCGACGATCTCGGTGTGGCGCTGCAGGTCACCAACATCCTGCGCGACATCGTCGAGGACCGACGGGAGATGGGCCGGGTGTACCTGCCCGGCACCGACCTGGACCGCTTCGGTGTGGGCCGCGACCTGGAGGGTGACCGGGAGGACCTGGTCGCCCTGATCGCCTACGAGTCCGGCCGGGCCGAGGAGTGGTACCAGCGGGGCCTCACCCTCCTGCCCCTGCTCGACCGGCGATCCCGGGCGTGCACCGCGGCCATGGCCGGGATCTACCGGCGGTTGCTCGCCACTATCCGCCGGGATCCGGCCGCGGTTCTGAGCCGGAGGGTTTCGCTTCCCGCTTGGCAGAAGACCGCGGTGGCGCTGCGGGCCCTGACCCTGGGGGCGGCGTGAGCGCCGGTCCGCTCAACGGACGCCACGTGGCCGTGGTCGGCGCCGGCCTGGCCGGTCTGGCCGCCGCGCTCGAGTGCGCCGACATGGGAGCCCGGGTCACCCTGCTAGAGCGGCGCCGGCGCCTGGGCGGGCTCACGTGGTCGTTCGATCACAACGGCATGACCGTCGACAACGGCCAGCACGTCTACCTGGCCTGCTGCGACGCCTATCTCGGGTTCCTGGAGCGGATCGGCTCCGCCGGGGACGTCGAGCCGGCCCGTCCCCTGGACGTGGCCGTGGTGGCCCCCGGCCCGCACCCGGGGTCTCCCCCGGTGGAGGGCCGGTTGCGCCGGCGGGACCTGCCCGTTCCGCTGCACCTGGCCGGCTCCCTGCTGGCCTACCCCCACATCTCCGCCGTGGACCGGCTCATGCTGGGCCGGGCCCTGCTCGGCCTGGCCCGCATGGACCTCGACGATCCCCGTCTCGACCGGGTCAGCTTCGGTGAGTGGCTGGCCGCCAGAGGCCAGTCCCCCCGGGCGGTGGCCGCGGTGTGGGATCTGATCACCGTGCCCACCGTGAACCTCCCGGCGGCCGAGGCGTCGCTCGCCACCGCCGCCATGGTGTTCAAGACCGGCCTGCTCAGCTCCCCCGCCGCCGCCGACATCGGCTGGAGCCGGGTGCCTCTCGGCCGGCTCCACGGCGAGCGGGCCGCCACCGCCCTGGCCCGCTCCGGGGTGGAGGTGAAGTTGTCCCTGCGGGCCCGGGCCATCAGCCCGGCGGCCGGCCGCCCCGACGGATGGGAGGTCCGCATGGACGACGGCCTGCTGGATTCAGACCTGGTGGTGTGCGCCCTTCCCCACGAGGAGGCGGCAGAGGTGCTGCCGCCCGGTGCGGTGGCCGGCCAGGACCGGTGGCCGCTCCTCGGATCGTCGGGCATCGTGGACGTCCACCTGGTCTACGACCGGCCGGTCATGGACCGCGACTTCATCGCCGGTCACCGCTCCGCCGTGCAGTGGGTGTTCGACCGCAGCCACTCGTCCGGTTTGAGATCCCCCGGGCGGGGAAACTCACAGGACGGCCGCCA
>JAKAXG010000776.1 GCA_021827225.1 Actinomycetes bacterium
TCGCTGGGTGGGGCCCACTGGGTTGACAACCTGGCCCGCCATGCCCTCTCCCGTCCCGATCGCGTGGCCATCCGCTTCGAGGGCCGCTCCATCACCTGGTCAGAGCTGGATGACAGGGTGGCCAGGGTGGCCAGGCTGGCCGGCGCGCTGGCCCAGCGCGGCGTAGGCCGGGGGGACCGGGTGGCGGTGCTCATGTTGAACCGGCCGGAGTTCGTGGAGACGGTGCTGGCGGCCAACCGGATCGGGGCTATAGCCGTGCCGGTCAACTTCCGGCTGGTGGCGGCGGAGATCAGCTACGTGCTCGGTGACAGCGGCGCCAAGGTGGTGGTCACCGACGCCGCCCTGGCCCCGGTGGCCGCCGCGTCGGTGGCCGGCGGGTGCCGGGGTGTGGGTGCCGGCGGGGGCGCCGGGGCGAGTGTGCGTGCGTGCCGGCGGGGGCGTGGGTGCCGGCGGGGGCCGGGGTGTGGGTGCCGGCGGGTGCGTGGCGTGGGTCGGGCCGATTGGCGGATTTCTGCCCGTGGAGGGCAAGGATCCGCCAATCGATGAGGCCGCCGACGGCCGGCGGCGGCCGGCAGGCAGCAGGCGGCAGGCGGCAGGCGGCAGGCGAAGGGCAGGTCGAGGGAACCGCCGCCCGGCCTCGGTGGCGTAGCCGGCCAGGGGGAGCGAACACCGTCCGGCAGTCAGCAGGACGCCGGCATCTGTTGACCATCTGCCAATAGCTGGCTATTCTGCGCTTATGGGACATTGGGCGCCGGAGAGCGTGGACGGCGAGGCCGGTACGGCCCCGCCGTCCGGGCGGGCCGGGACGTCCGCCGCGCAGCGCCCGCCTACATCTGCGGATTTCGACATCCGGCGTCATCTGTCCGGCCTCGGCGCCCAGCTGGCAGGCCCGGCCAACGTGATCATGCAGCTCAGCTGGCCGGGTGTGGGCTACGGGGTGCAGGAGAGCCGTGTCGAGTCGGGTAACGCCCTGAAACATCCGGTCAAGCGGGCTCGCACCACCTTCACCTATCTGGCGGTGGCCCTGCTCGGCACCGAGGATGACCAGCGGATCTTCCGCAAGGCGGTCAACCGCCAGCACGCCCAGGTCCACTCGACCGCGACGAGCCCCGTCTCCTACAGCGCCCTCGACCCCCGCCTGCAGATGTGGGTCGCCGCCTGCCTGTACTACGGGATGGTCGACCTGATCGAGAGGATGCACGGGCCCCTCGACCCCTGCACGGCCGACCGCCTCTACGCCTACAGTTCCCGCCTGGGGACATCCCTTCAGGTCAGGCCGGACATGTGGCCGGCCGACCGGGCGGAGTTCTCCCGCTACTGGGAGGAGTCCCTCGCCGAGGTCCACATCGACGGGACCATCCGCCGATACCTTCTCAGCCTCGCCCGGCTCGAGCACATCCCCGCCCTGGTGCGCCCGGTTCTGGCGGACCGGAACCTGTTCTGGACCAGGGGGTTCCTGCCCCCGCCGTTCCGGGAGCAGATGGGCCTCACCTGGAGCTCCAAGGAGGAGGAGGACTTCAACCGCCGCCTCCGCCGCCTGGGATGCATCGACGACCTGTTGCCGGGGCCGGTGCGGATCTTCCCGTTCAACCTCCTGCTGTGGGACATGCGTCGCCGTCACCGGGCGGGCCGGCCGCTGCTCTGAACCGGCCGGCGGAAGCGGCCGACGTCTCCGCCGCGAACTCGATCACCCCCACCGGGATGCCGTCGACCCCCCGAACCGGGGAGAGAGAACGCCGCACGACCCGGCTCCGCCCGGCCACGTCCTCCGGTCCCGTCACCGGCTCGACGATCGTCACCCGCTCGCCCCGCCCGGCCCGATCCCACCTCTCGAGCAGCGACGGGCGGTCCCCGCCGTAGGAGTCCCGCAGTGGGCGGCCCATCCCCGATGAACCGAGCACCTGGACCGCCAGCCGGTTGCGCCACACCATCCGGTGCTCGGGTCCCTCGGTGAGGGTCACCATCACCGGGGCCATCTCGAAGGCCTCCACCATCCACCCGGGAAGCACCGGCGCGGACGCGGCCGGCCCCGGCTGGGGGCGGGCCGCCGATGGGACGGCGCCGACGGCCACTCCGAGCACCGACACCTTCCCGGCCTTCGGAGGGGCGCTGCTCTCGATCACACAACCGCCGTCGACGCCGGTGACCTCCAGCACCCGGCGGACGATCCCTCGGGGGTTGCGCAGGACGAACGAGCAGTTGCGCTCCGGCAGCAGAAGGCTCATGTCGGCGATACGCCGGGCCGCCGCGCCGGCCAGGAACGATGTCTCGGACAGATCGATCACGATCCGTGGGGGGTCTTCCTCGAGGGCCGCGGCCAAGGGCCGGCCCAACCAGTCGGCGTGGAAGGTCTCGATCTCGCCCCGGAGCTGCACGACCGGCAGCCCCTCCTCGTCCCGGTGGCACGACGCCACCGGCTCCCTGCCCTCGGCGGACATGTTCTGTGGCTACTCTCTGCGGTCTCTGGGACCTCGCGTGGGACGGCCGTCGGGGCGCGCCAAACAGCG
>JAKAXG010000777.1 GCA_021827225.1 Actinomycetes bacterium
GGCGTCGGGGATGGCCGACACCGCAACCCGCAGCCGCTCCACCAGCCCGGCGGCGGCCGCCGCCTCCGCCTCGAGCGCCCCGGTGGCCGCCAGCTCCGCCGCCGCGGCGCCGAACCCGGCCGCCGCCGGGAGGTTCTCGAGGCCGCCCCGCCGGGCCCGTTCCTGCGAGCCCCCGACGATGAAGGGGGTGATCCGCAGCCCCCTCCTCACCAGCAGGGCCCCCACCCCTTTGGGGCCGCCCAGCTTGTGGGCCGAGACCGACATCAGGTCTGCGCCGAGAGCGTCGAAGTCGATCGGGACGTGCCCGGCGGCGGCCGCCGCGTCCACATGGAGCAGCGTGGCGTGGCGCCGGCACAGCTCGGCTATCTCGGCAACCGGCTGGATGGTGCCGACCTCGTGGTTGGCCAGCTGGCACTGCACCAGCGAGACCGGCCGGGCGGCCAGGGTCTCCTCCACCTGCGCCGGGTCCACCCGGCCGCGGCGGTCCACCGTTAGCGGCAGGACCTCGGCCGCCCACCTCCGCGATGACTCCAGCACTGCGCTGTGCTCCACCGGGGCCATCAGCACCGCACCGGGGCGGACGCCGGCCAGGACGCCGTAGGAGGCCGCGTTGATCGATTCGGTGGCCCCCGAGGTGAAGATCACCTGCCGGGGCCGGGTGCTGAACAGTGCCGCGACCTGCTCCCTGGCGTCCTCCAGGGCGACGCGGGCCATCCGGCCCTCGGTGTGCACCCGGCTCGGGTCGGCGCCCGACAGCGCCGCCCACACCGCCCGGGCCGCCGCCGGGCGCAGAGGCGAGGTAGAGGCGTGGTCGAGGTAGGAGCGGGTCGGCCCCCCGGCGGGAGCGACCGTCACGGGGTCAGACGATGCTGATGCAGGCGTCATCGCCGAGGGCCCGGGACGACTCCGTGGCCACCACGGCCTCGCCGTACAGGCCGGCCAGCATGCCCCTGACCATGCCCCGGTCCACCGCGCAGACCACCGGGTGCTGCTTGGCCGTGTCGAAGAACGGGCAGGAGTCCTTGATCAGGGCCAGCGAGCCGCCCCGGGCCTCGGCGTGGGCCTCGAAGCCGTGGGCGGTGAGGGCGTCGGCGATGGCGTGGAGCGCCACCCGGAACGACCGGTGGCCGTCGCCCGGGGACATCTGGCCGGCCAGCCGCCGCCCGTAGTCCTCTCCCACCTTCTCGGCCATGGCCTCGGCCTGCTCCGGCGCCATGTGCGACAGTGCCTCGCCGAGCAGCATGATCAGCAGGTCGTCACCACGGCGGGGGGCCGGCAGCCCGGCCTCGAGGGCGGTGGAGCGGTACCGCTTCGACGGTCGGCCGGCGCCGCCCCCGAGCGGGCGCAGCACGAAGACCTCCAGGTAGCCACCGGCCGTGAGCTTGTCGAGATGATGGCGGGCCACGTTGGAGTGCAGGGCGAAGCGCTCGGCCACCTCCGACGCGGTCACCCCCTGCGGACGTTCCCGGACGAACAGGTATATCTGGCGTCGGGTCGGATCGCCGAAGGCGGAGGTCACGGCGGCCACGGCCGCCGAGAAGCCCGCATCGCTCAGGGCGGCGGGAGGCGTCGGGTCCCCCGTATCGCCCGCCAGCTGGTCAGTTTCCGACCCCACGGGAGTATTCTAACTACCCACGTAGTAGAAATCTCCCGCCCCACGGCGGCGACGGGCCAGCGGCCGCGTGCGCCGGAGAGAAGGAAGCCCCCAATGGCTCTCAGCGAGCAGCAACTGATAGACGCCCTCCGGCCGGTCACCGACCCGGAGCTCCACATGAGCATCGTCGACCTGGGAATGGTGCGCGGCGTCAGTGCCCGTAGGGGTCACGTCACCGCCACCGTCGCCTTGACCGTGGCCGGCTGCCCCATGCGCGACGAGGTCACCAGCCGGGTGCGCCGCGCCCTCGGGGAGGTCAGGGGCGTCAAGGACGTGGAGGTAGAGCTGACGGTGATGAGCCCCGAAGAGCTCCAGCGGGTGCGCGCCCAGGTCGCCGGCCGGTCCGGGGATCCGCAGGCGTGGGGTTCCGACGGCCCGGCGACGGTGTCGGCGGCCGCCGGCGGCGGCCATTCCCACGGCGGGGGCCACTCCCACGGGGCCGGCCGGGGCCCGCTCGGCCACGAGGAGGGCCGGCCGAACCCGTTCGGTCCGCAGAGCCGCACCCGGGTCATCGGCATCAGCTCCGGTAAGGGCGGCGTGGGCAAGTCCTCCGTGACGGTCAACCTGGCCGTGTCGCTGGCCCGGGCCGGCCATGACGTGGGCATCATCGACGCCGACGTCTACGGCTTCTCCGTGCCGGGCATGCTCGGCGTGTCGGAGCCCCCCACGGTGCAGGACCTCAAGATGGTCCCGCCCGACGCCCACGGGGTGCGGTGCATCTCGATGGGCTTCTTCCTCGATGACGAGCAGCCGGTGGTGTGGCGGGGCCCCATGCTCCACAAGGCCCTCGAGCAGTTCCTCGTCGACGTGGACTGGGGCGACCCGGAGTTCCTCCTCGTCGACATGCCAC
>JAKAXG010000068.1 GCA_021827225.1 Actinomycetes bacterium
CAGTTCGACGCAGGGCGGGCGGGGCTCGAGCTGGCAGTACGGGTCCTCCAGGTAGCGGGAGAAGCGCCCGGCCATCTCGACGTACTGCTCGTTCCCGTCTGGGCGCAGCCGCTTGTCCCGTTCCCGCCGGTAGCGGTCCCTGAGCGCGTCCGGGTCGAACTCCGGCGCCGTCGTGGTCCTGGCCTCGTCCAGAGACATGTCACCCCCCGTTGGTAATCCCCTGAGATTACGCGACGGGGCCCCACCCGCCGCCAGCGGCGAGGTGGGGCCCGGTCGTTTCCCGGTTGTGGAACGGCGGGTGGCTCAGTCGCCGGCCACCGGGGCCGGATGCTCCGAGGGCGCCGAGGGGGACCCGGGCCCCTCCTCGGGGCCGTGGCCGTCCTCGTGGTGCTCGCCCACCGTGTGGTAGGCGCCGGTGGAGGTCCGGTATATGACCCCGCCCAGAGGCCGTTGGATGGGGTGGGCGTCGGTGGCCTGGAGGGCCTTGCAGGCCCGGAAGGTGATCCCGAAGCCCACCACCGGCCCGACGATCAGGCCCCACTGCAGGTACTCGTAGATCCGTTCGAAGCCGATGTGCAGGTTGTTGGCCAGGATGTCTGTGCCACATCCCACGGTGAGGATGGCGAAGAAGATGATGGCGGCCACACCGAAGCCGGTCCGGAACGGCTTGTCCCGGGGGCGGTCCAGCAGGTTGTGGGTGGCGTAGTCGTTGTAGATCTTCTTGTCGATCCACGGCCAGGCGAACATGATCCCGAAGATCAGGCCGGGGAACAGCAGGCCCGGGAAGAACGGGTTGGGGATCTCCACGCCGAACGACCGGAACTCCCAGTGCGGCCACAGGCGGACGAAGCCGTCCAGCCAGCCCAGGTACCAGTCCGGCTGCGAACCCTCCGACACCGTGTAGGGGGTGTAGGGCCCGTACAGCCACACCGGGTTGATCTGGACGAATCCGGCCAGGAAGAAGGTGGCGGCGCTGACCATCATCATCAGGCCGCCGGCCTTCAGGGCGTACTGCGGCCAGATCCGGCTGCCCCGGATGTTGGTCTCGGTCTTGCCCTCGCCGGGGAAGTCGGTGTGCTTGTGGTGCCACAGGATCATCAGGTGGGCGGTGAGCAGCCCGATGATGATCAACGGGAATATGAACTCGTGGACCACGAACAGCCGGGGTATGAAGACGGTCCCCGGGAACCGCCCGCCCCACAGGTTGTAGACCAGCCAGCTACCGATGTTGAACGGTATGGCCTGGATGATCGAGTAGATCACCCGGATACCGGTGCCCGACAGCAGGTCGTCGGGCAGGGAGTAGCCGGTGAAGCCCTCCAGCGAGACGATCTGCCACAGCAGCAGACCGATGATCCAGTTGATCTCCCGGGGCTTGCGGAAGGCGCCGGTGAAGAAGATCCGGCACATGTGGAAGATCACCGCGGCCAGGAAGATCAGCGCCGCCCAGTGGTGGGCCTGGCGCATGATCAGGCCGAACTTGACGTTGAAGGTGATGTTGATGACCGACTGGTAGGCCTCGGACATGTGCTGGCCGACCAGCGGCAGGTACACGTGCCCGCTGGTCGGGGCGTAGACCACGTCCGTCTGCGAGGGGACGTAGAACATGGTCAGGTAGATCCCGGTGGCGATCAGGATGATCAGCGAGTCCATGGCGATCTCGCCGACCATGAACGACCAGTGGTCCGGGAAGATCTTGTCGAGGACGCTGGTCAGGAACCGGGACGAGCCCATGCGCTCGTCGACGGTGTCGAATACCGACTTGCTGATCGAGTACCGCTTGTGGGCTGCGGCCCGTTCGCGAGTGGTGCTCATGGCTGGCTACCCCCTGCTCCAGAAACCGGGACCGACAGGCTGCTTGTAGTCGCTCTGGGACACGATGAAGCCGCTGCTGTCGACCGTCAGGGGCAGCTGCGGGAGGGAGCGCGGGGCCGGGCCGAACACCGGCTTGCAGTCCAGCAGCACGTCGAAGGTCGACTGGTGGCACGGGCACACGAGCTGGTGGCTCTGCACGTTGTAGAGGCTGGCCGGGCAGCCGGCGTGGGTGCAGATCTTCGAGAAGGCGACGATGTTGCCGCCTCCCGACACCGGGATGTTCCAGCCGACGGTCTCTTTGGTGATGCGGAACTTCTCGGTGCCGACGTTGATCAGCAGCGTCGGGCTGAGGGCGTCGTCCATGTGGCCCTCCGGGAACACGGTGAGGATGCCGTTGACCGGCAGGTCGGTGGGACGCACCGGGGTGCCGTCCTGGGTGACCGCCCGGGTGCCCTTGCCCCACGCCGTCTTGGTCAGGTTCGCCTTGGCGCGAGGGCCGAGCGAGGCCAGCGGGAAGATGGTGGCCAGCCCGAACACGCCGCCCACCGGGGCCAGGAACTTGAAGAGGAACGAGCGGCGGGCCATGGGCTCGATGCCCCGGGCGAACGACTCGGCCACCGCCACCCGGTCGCCCTCCAGGCTCACCGAGTGGTGGCCCCGGCTGGCGATGACGTCGTGGCCGGGCATCAGGTCCCGGGCCCACAGGATCAGCCCCATGCCGAGGCCCAGGAACGCCAGGCCCCAGCACACGCCGGCCAGCTGGTTGTTGCCGCTGACGACGTAGACGACGGCCAGCCCGATCGAGGCCAGCAGGCTGAGCGTCCAGGAGGCAGCGATCCGCAGCTCGGCCCGCCGGGCACCCTTGGGGTCGTCCTGGAAGCGCCAGCGGGAGTCGTCCTGGTCCATCGGGACGTCGTCGGGCCAGGGCTCGCCGGGGTCGATCCCGAAGTGGCGGGGGTTGCGGCCGAACGGGATCCGCTCGGCGGCGGCCGTGTCGACCTCGGCCCCGCTGTGGCCTTCGTGCTGCGGCTGGGATAGCGGGTCTTCGGTGGCTGTCATCCTCTTGTTCCGATCATCCGGGCGGCGAACCACAGGACCACGAAGCCGACGAGGATCCCGAAGAAGCCCTCGGCCACCGGGCCGAAGTAGGAGATGCCCTGTCCTCCGGGGGAGTCGGGGTGGTGCAGGTAGTCCACGTAGTGGGCGATGGCCGACAGCTCATGGGGAGTGAACTGCTTGAAGATCGGCATGGGCTTGGGGCCGATCAGCGGGGCCTCGTAGGCCTGGACCAGCGAGGCGTTGCGCAGCGAAGGGATGACATTCTCCTTGGAGAGCATCCCGCCGCTGCCGGCGGCCTGGTGGCACTGGGCGCAGTTCACCGCGTAGAGAGCCTGACCCTCGCCCAGGGTGACGCAGTTCTGGCTCTTGTTGTCAGGAGTGGTCTGGTTCGCGCAGAGCGGCTGCACCGTCGGGATCGTCGGCCCCGACACCTTGCTGTGGTTGATCTGCGGCAGGGCGTTCACGTAGGCCACCAGCTCCCGGATCTGCTGCTTGTCGAACGCCGGCCGGTGACGCAGGGCCTGGTCGTTGGGGGCGTTCAGCGGCATGCGGCCCGTCGACAGGTAGAAGTCGGCGGCCGCCGCGCCGACGGTGATCAGCGCGGGGGCGCCCTTCACCACGCCGCCCTGGCCCTGGTAGCCGTGGCAGCTCTGGCAGTGCGCCTGGTAGAGGGCCTCGCCGTTGGCGATGTCCTGGGGGCTGGTGCTGACCAGCGCCTGCTGGCCGTGGGCGGAGCCGCCGGTCATGAACAGGACCGAGAAGACGATCATGGCCAGGGCGAACAGGGCGGCCGGACCGGCCAGGAGGCGTCGGGCTCGAACTGTACGGATCATGCGGGGGCTCACTTCAGAACAAAGATGGCTAGGAACAGGGCGATCCACACCACGTCGACGAAGTGCCAGTAGTACGAGAGGAACTCGATGGCCGGCATGGTGCGGTGGCCGAAGCGGGGCGTCCTCAGCACCCGGACGGACATGATCACCATGGCCGCCAGTCCGCCCGCCACGTGGAGGAAGTGGAAACCGGTGAGGGTGTAGAACGCCGACCCGTAGGCGTTGCTGTCGATCCCGAAGGGGCGGCCCAGGTAGTCGGAGATCTGCATGCCTTCGAAGATGGCGCCGAGCACGAAGGTGAGCGCGGTCCACCCCAGGAATCCCCACTTCGATCCTCGGGCGGCCCGGTAGACGCCGTACTGCATGGTGAACGAGGAGAGCACCAGCAGGATGGTGGCGACCAGCACGGGCGGGACGTCGAGGACGTCACCCTTCGGGGGCCACACGGGGGTGGCGGATCGAAGGCTGAAGTAGGCGGCGAACAGGCCCGAGAAGAACATCAACTCGGATGACAACCAGACGATGACGCCCACCTGCAGAAGCTTGGGGCGGTACATCGACGGGTCGACCTGCCGGATCGCCGGTGCCGGGGGGGGAGCGGCTCCGGTTGTTGATATGGCTGTCACTGGGCCCTATTTCTACACAACCCGCGTCGCGAATCCCAAACTCGCGGCCGTTGGGGCGGCAGGCGGTGGGGTGACGCCCGGGGGTATCCTGGGCTCGCCATGTTCCCTGATCTGACGCCTCTGGACTTCGTCACTCAGGCGACGCTGGACCCCGTACCCACCGCCCTGATCGTGGTCACCACCGGCCTGTACCTGTGGGGCGTGCACCGGCTGAAGGCGCGGGGCCGGCAGTGGCCGAGGCAGCGGACGCTGTTCTTCCTGACCGGCCAGTTCCTGATGGTGGTGGCCCTGCTGTCGGGGCTGGCCGCCTACGACGACACCAGCTTCAGCATCCACACCATCCAGCACATCCTGCTCAGCATGCTGGCCCCCATCTTCTACGCCTTCTCGGCGCCGGTGACGCTGCTGCTCCAGGCCAGCAACCGGCGGATCCAGACCGGCGCGCTGAAGGTCATCCACGGCCCGGTGGGGCGGCTGCTGTCCCACCCGGTGTTCACCTGGCCGCTGTACGGGGTGTCGCTGTTCGCCCTGTACTTCACCAGTCTCTACGCCGACACGCTCACCAACAACACGCTGCATCAGTTCGTGCACCTGCATCTGCTGATCACGGGCTGCCTGTTCTACTGGCCGGTGATCGCCCTCGACCCCCTCCCCCGCCGCCTGAACTTCGGGGTCAAGATCCTGTACCTGATGCTGGCGGTGCCGTTCCACACCATCCTCGGGATGGCCCTGG
Source organism: Actinomycetes bacterium (assembly GCA_021827225.1). Next base: position 5,067 of record JAKAXG010000068.1, read on the forward strand.
AGAGCCAGACCACCCCCATCGCCCCCCACATCAGCCTGTACGACCTCCACGTCGGCGGGGCCATGATGTGGGTGTCCGGTGAGGCCGTCGGCCTGATCGGCACCATCGCCGTGTTCATCCAGTGGCTGCGGGCCGACGAGCGCCAGGCCCGTCGCAACGACCGGGCCAACGAGGCGGCCGCCGAGAAGCAGCTGGCCCTGTGGCGGGCCACCCGGGAGGCGGCGGCGCGCGCCGCGTCCACCTCGGCTTGACCCGCCTGGTCACCCTCGAGCAGATCCAGGCGGCCCGCCAGCGGGTCCACTCGGTCCTGCGTCCCACGCCGGTCGAGCACTCCGACACCCTGTCCCGGCTGACCGGGCGGCCGGTGCTGCTCAAGCCCGAATACCGCCAGCGGACCGGCTCGTTCAAGATCCGCGGCGCGTTCAACCGGATCGCCCAGCTGCCGCCGGGCCAGCCGGTGGTGGCCGCGTCGGCCGGCAACCACGCCCAGGGGGTGGCGCTGGCCGCCTCGCTGACCGGGCGGGCCGCCACCATTTTCATGCCCACCGCGGCGGCGCTGCCCAAGGTGGAGGCCACCCGGGCGTACGGGGCCACCGTGCGGCTCGAGGGCGAGATGGTCGACGACTGCATCCACCTGGCCAGCGCCTTCGCCGCCGACACCGGGGCGGTCTACGTGCCGCCCTTCGACGACCTCGACGTCATCGCCGGCCAGGGGACGCTCGGCCTGGAGATCCTCCAGGAGGCCCCCGAGGCGGAGGTGATCGTCGTGCCCGTCGGTGGTGGCGGGCTGATCGCCGGTATCGCCGCCGCGGTGGCCCTCTCCCCCGCCCCGGCCGGCCGGCCCCGGGTGGTGGGCGTCGAGGCCGCCGGGGCCCCCACCATCACCACCGCCCTGGCCGCCGGGCACCCGGTCACCTTGGAGCGGGTGGCCACCATGGCCGACGGCATCGCGGTGGCCCGCTGCAGCGACCTCACCCTCGCCCACGCCACCGCCTTCGTCGACTCGGTGGTCACCGTGGACGAGGAGGAGATCAGCCGGTCCATGCTCCTGGCGGTGGAGCGGGCCAAGGCCGTGGTCGAGCCCGCCGGCGCCGCCTCCCTGGCCGCCCTGGTAGCCGAGCGGGTACCGGGCCACGGGCCGGTCCTGGTGCTGCTTTCGGGCGGCAACGTGGACCCCCTGCTGCTCACCAAGCTCATCGAGCACGGCCTGTCGTCGGCCGGCCGGTACCTGACGCTGAGGGTGGTGATGGCCGACCGGGTGGGGGCGCTGGCCGCGCTCACCTCCGAGCTGGCCCGGCTGCGCCTGAACGTCCTCGACGTCGAGCACCACCGCAACGCCCGGAACCTGGCGGTGTCGGAGGTGGAGGTGCAGGTGACGGTGGAGACCCGGGACCGGGCCCACCACGACGAGGTGGTGCGGGCGCTGAAGGCCTGCGGCTACTCCGCCACCCCGGTCAGCTGATCCTCGGCGGGACCGGCGCAGTTGTCCGGGCCGTATTGAACCTCCCACAGGCACAGGCCGTGGGCCGGAGCCGGCTGGCCGGCCGAGGCGCGGGACCGGGAGCGGATGACGCCTGACATTTGTCCGGCTGTGCGCTTGCCCAGACCCACCTCGACCAGAGTCCCCACCACCGAGCGGACCATCTGGTGGCAGAACGAGGAGGCCTCGATCTGGAACCGCAGGATCCCCTCCCCCAGGTCCACCCACCGGGCGTCGCGCACCACCCGCACCAGGGAGGCGTCGGGCACCGGCGGCCGCCGGCAGAACGACGAGAAGTCGTGCTCCCCGTGCAGGGCGTCGCAGGCCAGGCGCATGGCCGGCAGATCCAGCGGTGCCGGCACGTGCCAGGCGGTGCCGGCGGTGAAGGGGTCGAGCACCGGGTGGTTGCGGACGGTGTAGCGGTACACCCGTCCGGTGGCCGAGCGGCGGGCGTCGAAGCCGGGGGGGGCGACGGCCGCCTCGCGGACCACCACCGTCGGCTTGAGCGCCCGGTTGACCGCCCGCTGCAGGGCCCGGGGGTCGGCGTCGGCCCGGGCGTCGAAGGACACGACCTGGCCCCAGGCGTGCACCCCGCTGTCGGTGCGCCCGGCGCAGGTCAGGTCGATGGTGTGGCGGAGGAACCGTTCGATCGCCGCGATCAGCGCCCCGCCGACCGTCTCCACCCCCGGCTGGGCGGCGAAGCCGTGGAACCCCCGCCCGTCGTAGGCCACGAGAAGCCGCAACCGCCGGGTGGGCCCGGCGGTCACGGCTGACGAGGCCTGCTCTCCTGCTTCCAGCGAGAAGAGGGTCAGAGCTGTGTCAGACGAACTCGATGCGCGCCATGGGGGCGTTGTCGCCGTGGCGCGGGCCCAGCTTCAGGATCCGGGTGTAACCCCCGGCCCGATCGGCGTAGCGGGGGCCGATCTCGTCGAAGAGCTTGTGGGCCATGTCCTTGTCCCGGATGATGGCTACGACCTGGCGCTGCAGGTGCACCGCCTGCTGGTCGTTGGCCTGGGCCTTCTTCGCCTTGGTGACGCACTTCTCGACGATCGGGCGCAGGAACTTGGCCTTGGCCTCGGTGGTCACGATGGCCTCGGCGGCGATCAGCGACGCCACCAGGTTCCCGACCATGGCCTTCTGGTGCTCGGCGTCACCTCCGAAACGATGGCCTTTCCTGGGGCGACCCGGCAGGGTGGTCACTTCTAACCCTCCTTGGAGCGCAGGGACAGCCCCCGCTCGTCGAGCTTCTGCAGTACCTCGTCGAGGGACTTCTGGCCGAAGTTGGTGATGGCCAGAAGGTCGTCCTCGCTCTTTTGGACCAGCTCGCCGACGGTGTTCACTTGGGCCCGCTTCAAGCAGTTGCGGGGCCGCTCGGACAGGTCGAGGTCCTCGATGGGCAGGTCCAGATCGGGTGACCCGCTGGTGGTGGCGCCCACGTCGCCCAGCTCCAGACCCTGGGGGGCCTCGCTCATGTCGGCCACCAGGCCGACCAGGGAGCGCAGCGTGTCGCCGGCGGAGGCCAGCGCCTCGCTCGGGGAGATGGAGCCGTCGGTGGTGATGTCGAGGATCAGCCGGTCGTAGTTGGTCGACTGCTCCACCCGGGTCGGCTCGACACTGAAGGCGGCCACCCGGATGGGCGAGAAGATGGAGTCGACCGGGATGACACCGATGGTCGACGACTTCTTGTTGCGGTCGGCGGACACGTAGCCCCGGCCCCGCTCGACGGTGAGGTCGCAGGCCAGCCGGCCCTTCTGGTTGACCGTGGCCAGCACCAGCTCCGGGTTGAGGATCTCGACGTCACTGCCGGTGACAATGTCGCCGGCGGTGACCGTAGCCGGGCCGCGCACGTCGAGGCGGAGGGTGACCGGCTCGTCGGTGTAGACGGCCAGGACCACGTCCTTGAGGTTGAGGATGATCTCGGTGACATCCTCCTTGACCCCCGGCAGGGTGGTGAACTCGTGGAGGGCCTCGTCGAAGCGGACCTGGGTCACCGCCGCCCCCGGGATGGAGGACAGCAGCGTCCGGCGCAGGGCCACACCGAGGGTGTGGCCGAACCCGGGCTCGAGCGGGCCGATGGCGAAGCGCTGCCGGTGGGCGGACTCCTCGCCGAGCGGCTCGACGGTCGGACGTTGGATGATGAGCATGCGGCGCTTCCTACTTGGAGTAGAGCTCGACGATCAGCGACTCGCGCACCGGGACATCGATGTGCTCACGCATGGGCTGGTCGCGGACGGTTACCTCGTGGCCCTCGGCCCCGGTCTCGAGCCACGGCGGAACCTGCCGCTCCAGGGTATCGAGGTTGTGCCGGATCACGATCATGTCCCTCGACTTGCCCTTCAAGGACACGACTTCGCCCTTGCGCAGCCGGTACGAGGGGATGGTGACCCGCTTGCCGTTCACCAGGACATGGCCGTGGCGGACCAGCTGGCGGGCCTGGGCCCGGCTGGCGCCCCAGCCGGCGCGGTAGGCGACGTTGTCCAGACGCATCTCCAGCATCCGGAGCAGGTTCTCGCCGGTGATGCCCTGCTGGCGGTTGGCCTCCTCGTAGAGGTTGTGGAACTGCTTCTCGAGGACGCCGTAGATGCGGCGGGCCTTCTGCTTCTCCCGGAGCTGGGTCAGGTACTCGGATCCCTGGCGCATCCGGTCCCGGCCGTGCTCACCCGGAGGGTACGGGCGCCGCTCGATCGGGCACTTCATGGAGTCGCACTTGGGACCCTTGAGGAACAGCTTCATCTTCTCCCGCCGGCAGAGGCGGCACACAGGACCGGTATATCTAGCCATTTACTGTTGCCTCCTCTCTGCTCAGACCCGGCGCCGCTTCTTGGGGCGGCAGCCGTTGTGGGGGATGGGGGTGACGTCCTTGATGCCGGCGACCTCGATGCCGGTGTTCATGATCGACCGGATGGCGGTCTCGCGGCCGGAGCCGGGGCCCTTGACCAGGACCTCGACCTTGCGCACGCCGTGCTCCATGGCCCGCCGGGCGCACTGTTCGGCGGCCAGCTGGGCGGCGAAGGGGGTGGACTTGCGGGAGCCCTTGAACCCCACGTTGCCGGCCGACGCCCAGGCCAGGACGTTGCCCTCGGGGTCGCTGATGGAGACGATGGTGTTGTTGAACGAGCTCTTGATGTGGGCCACCCCGTAGGTGACGTTCTTGCGCTCGCGGCGACGGGGGCGGCGACCGCCCGGCTTCGGCTTGGCCATGTGTGCTTAGTGCTGCTTCCTCTGCGTCAGGTGATCGGTCATGTCAGTGCTTACGGACCTTCTTCTTGCCGGCGACGGTCTTCTTCGGACCCTTGCGGGTACGGGCGTTGGTGTGGGTGCGCTGCCCGTGCACCGGCAGGCCGCGGCGGTGGCGGATCCCCTGGTAGGACCCGATCTCCATCTTGCGCTTGATGTCCTGAGAGACGTCACGGCGCAGGTCGCCCTCGACCTTGAGGTTGGCGTCGATCCAGTTGCGGAGGCGGGTGACCTCCTCGTCGGTCAGGTCCCGCACCCGGGTCGCCGGGTCGATGCCCGTGCCCTCGCAGACCTGCCCGGCGGTGGTGTCGCCGATGCCGAAGATGTAGGTGAGCGACGTGCCCAGCCGCTTCTCGCGGGGGATGTCGACGCCTGCGATGCGTGCCATGTCTCTCCTCCTAGCCCTGGCGCTGCTCGTGGCTGGCCGGGGTCGGTGTAACAGCGGTGCAGATGACCATCAGGACCCTCACCCCTGGCGCTGCTTGTGGCGCGGGTTGGTGCAGATGACCATCACGCGGCCGTGCCGGCGGATGACCTTGCAGTGCTCACAGATCGCTTTGACGCTGGGACGTACTTTCACCATGACTCCATCGAACGGGGCTCCCGGGGGCGGGAGTGGCAAAGCCGCGCTGGAGCGCGCGAGGCCGGGGAGTCATGCTACTACGCGATCTCCCCGTAGGTAAATCGCGGGCTGACCCCCGCCTGCTGACCGGCTATTCGGGCAGGGTGAGGACCTCGGGCCCGTTGTCGGTGACCACGATGGTGTGCTCGAAGTGGGCGGACAGGCCCCCGTCGGCGGTGACCACGCTCCAGCCGTCGTCAAGCAGCTTGGTGGCCGGCCCGCCGGCGTTGACCATGGGCTCGACGGCCAGGACCATCCCCGGCTTCAGGGTGGGGCCGGGGGTGCCCGGCCAGTAGTTCGGCACGCTCGGGTCCTCGTGCATCTGGGTGCCGATCCCGTGCCCCGTGTACTCCCGGACCAGCGAGAAGCCGGCCTTCTCGGCCACCTCCTGCACCGCCCGGCCGATGTCGTGGAGCCGGTGGCCGGCCTCCATCTCGGCGATGCCGGCCCACAGGCTGGCCTCGGTCACCTGCATGAGCCGCTCGGCGAGCGGGCACACCCGGCCTATGCCCATGGTGAACGCGGCGTCGCCGTGATAGCCCTCCACGATGGCCCCGCAGTCGATGGAGACGATGTCCCCCTCCTTCAGGCGGTAGCTGCCGGGTATGCCGTGGACGATCATGTCGTTCGGCGAGGTGCAGATGACGGCCGGGAACCCGTGGTAGCCGAGGAAGTTGGATCGGGCGCCCCGCCGGTCGAGCACCTCCCGCGCCACCTTGTCCAGCTCTGCGGTGGTCACCCCCGGCTTGGCGGCCTGGCGGGTGGCGGCGTGCATCTCGGCCACCACCCGGCCGGCCCGGCGCATCTTGGCGATCTCCTCGGCACTGCGGCGCATCGCGGCCATGCTACGGCGGGCTCGGACATCCGGCGGGGCGGCACGACGACGGGGGCCGGCGGGGACATCCGGCGGCCGGCCGCCGGCTCGCCGCCGGCCCCCAGCTCGCCGGCTCGCCGACCGGCGGCTCGCCGGCTCGGGCCCGAACCC
>JAKAXG010000069.1 GCA_021827225.1 Actinomycetes bacterium
CGCCCCCCGCTTCGACCTGGTCCTGGCCGACCCCCCCTACGACTTCGGCCGCTGGCCGGAGCTCCTGGGCCTCCTGGCCGTACGGTCCGGGCTGCTGGTCGCCGAGACCGGATCCCCGCTGGACCCGGGGCCGGGGTGGGAGACTGTGAAGGTGAAGAGATACGGCGGTACCGTGGTGTGTATCGCCCAACCGGTCATTCCTGTCTCGGTCCCGCACGCCGAAGAAGGTGAGCTTTGAGAACCGCCCTTTTCCCGGGATCGTTCGACCCCTTTCACAACGGCCATCTGGAAGTGGTGGAAGCGGCATCGAGGCTGTTCGACCATGTCGTGGTCGCCCCCATGCGCAACACCCAGAAGGGCGAGCCCCTCTTCGACCTCGACGAGCGCCTCCAGATGATCGGCGACTCGGTCGCCCACCTGCCCAACGTGTCGCTGTCGTCGTTCTCCAGCCTGGTCGTGGACCTGGCCCGCGACGTCGGTGCGGACGTGATCGTCAAGGGCCTGCGGGTGGCGTCCGACGCCGAGGCCGAGCTGCAGCAGGCCCAGATGAACAAGAAGGTCTCCGGCATCGAGACCCTCTTCATCCCCTGCTCGTCGGAGTACTCGTTCATCGCCTCCAAGTACGTCCGGGACTTCGCCCGTTTCGGCGGCGCCGACCGGATCGGCTCCACCGTGCCGGCACCGGTGCTGGTGAAGCTGAAGGAGAAGTTCGTGGACGTGTGCTCGTCATGAGCGTCGACGGCGAACCCTTCGTACCCGCCGACACCGAGAGCCTCATCCGGCGGGTCATCGAGATCATCGACGGCACCCGGGCCCTGCCGTTGTCGTCGTCGGTGAAGCTGGACAACAAGGACGAGGTCCTCGAGATCCTGGACGAAGCCTGCCAGAGGCTGCCGGCGGAGACCCGCCAGGCCCGGTGGATGCTGAAGGAGCGCGACGAGTTCCTGGCCAAGATGCAGCGCGAGGGCGACGACCTGGTGCAGGCCGCCAGGCTGCAGGCCGAGCGGATGGTCCAGCGGACCGAGATCGTGCGGGAGGCGCAGGTCGCGGCCCGCCGGATCGTCGAGGAGGCCCGCGACGAGGCTCGCCGGCTGCGCCTCGAGGCGGAGGACTACTGCGACCAGAAGCTGGCCGCCTTCGAGGTGGTTCTGGACCGTACCCTGAAGACGGTCGCCGCCGGCCGCGAGAAGCTCTCGGTCACCCCCCCGCCCATCGTGGACGGCCCCGACACCCGGGTCGCCGGCATCGAGGACTACGACGGCCTGATCGGCGAGGAGGCGTTCTTCGATCAGGACCGGGTCTGACCCGCGGGCGGCGGCCCGGTCGTTCCAGAATCAGATCCCGAGAGGTGCAGGCGACATGACCACCAACCCCTGGTTGGTACCCATCACGAACCTCAGGCGTTCCCTCGGCAACCGCCGCGAGGAGCACCGGGGCGGGCGGGTGGGCGAGCTGCGGGTGGCGGACAGCGTCGTCGCCGCCAACGACACGGTGGAGGCCGACGCCGTGCTCGACTCGGTCGACGGTGGCATACAGGTGACCGCTACCGTCACCGCCCCGTGGAGCGGTGAGTGCCGGCGGTGCCTGAAGCCGGTGGGCGGCCACCTGGTGGCCCACGTCCGGGAGGTGTACCGGCCCCGCCCGCCCGGGGAGGCCCCCGACGAGGACGAGGAGACCTACCCGCTCTCGGGGGAGTTGCTCGACCTGCGGCCCCTCGTGCGCGACGCCATCCTCCTGGAGCTGCCCATCGCCCCGCTGTGCCGGGAGGACTGCGCCGGGCTGTGCCCCACGTGCGGGGCCGACCGCAACGACGGGGCCTGCGGCTGCCCGCCGGCCGCCGCCGACCCCCGGTGGGCCGCTCTCGACGTGCTCCGGGAGGGAGCGGCCGGGGGCGTGGCCGGGGCGAGCGGCGCGGACCCGGCCGGATCCGCCTAAACTGTCTCGGCTGCTGCGAGCGGCCGGTCCGGCTACGCCCGTGCGGCTGATCCGGGTCGGCCCACCGGCCCGGTACGCGGCGCCGGCAGTTACCCGTACCACCCAGCCGTCGTCCTCCGGGCCGACACCCAGAAACCGACACACAGAGAAGGTCCCTGCACATGGCTGTCCCCAAGAAGAAGACCTCCAAGGCCAAGAGCCGGAGCCGCCGGGCCAGTGCGTGGTCGCTGACCGTGCCGGCCCGCAGCATCTGCCCGCAGTGCCACAACGCCAAGCTGCCGCACGTGGTGTGCCCGAACTGCGGCTGGTACAAGGGGCGTCAGGCCATCGACGTTGGCTGACGGGGAGGCGGGCGCCGACCAGCCCCCGCCGGCCGGCGACCTGCCGGTAGCGGTCGACGCCATGGGCGGCGACCGGGCACCCGAAGAGATCGTGGCCGGCGCCCGCCAGGCGGCGGAGGCCGGCTACCCCGTCCTCCTGGTGGGTGACCCCGAGCGGATGGGCGACACGGGGGACCTGCCGGTGCTGGCCGCGTCGGAGGTCATCGAGATGCACGACGACCCGGCCAGGTCGGTCCGCACGAAGAAGGACTCGTCGCTGATCCGCGCCGCCGAGGCGGTGCGCGACGGTCGGGCCTGTGCCATGGTCAGCGCCGGCAACACCGGGGCCACCATGGCCAGCGCCCTGTTCCGTATGGGCCGGGTGAAGGGGGTGGCCCGGCCGGCCATCGCCACCGTCATCCCGGTGCCCGGCGGGTCGCCGACCATCCTGCTCGACGCGGGGGCCAACGCCGAGTGCACGGCGGCGTGGCTGGTGCAGTTCGCCCAGATGGGCTCGGTCCTCTCCCGGCTGCGATTCGGGGTGGACAACCCGCGGGTCGGCCTGCTGTCCATCGGCGAGGAGCCGGGGAAGGGCAACCCCCTGGCCAAGGAGGCCCACGCCCTGCTGGCCGCCGGCCAGGCCGGTCCGTCGGTCAACTTCATCGGCAACGTCGAGGGCCGCGACGTGATGTCCGACGCGGCGGACGTGGTGGTCACCGACGGGTTCACCGGCAACGTGGTGCTGAAGACCCTGGAAGGGTCCATGAAGGTGGCCTTCGCGGCGGTGCTCAAGGCCCTGGGCGCCGAGTCGGTGCCCAAGGAGGCGTCGGACGCGGTGCTGGGCGAGCTGCTGCCGCTGGCCGCCGAGATGGATCCCGAAACCTACGGGGGCGCCGTGCTCCTCGGCGTGGACGGCGTCTGCATCATCAGCCACGGGTCGTCATCGGCCCGGGCCGTCCTCAACGCCGTGGGGGTGGCCTCCCGCGCCGTCCGGGAGGGGCTGGTCGAGCAGCTGCGGACGGCCATCGCCGCCACCGTCTGACGGCACGGACGGTCCGGTAGAATCAGGCGTCCGAACAAGGAGTGCGAATGCCCGCTGAGACCCACGTCGCCGGTAGTCCAATGGATCGTGAGCAGGTGTTCGAGTTGATCCGCGGCTGTCTGGCCGACATCCTCGAGGTCCGGCCCGACAGCATCTCCGAAGGCGCCTCTTTCGGCGACGACCTCGGCGCCGATTCGCTCGCCCTGATCGAGCTGGTCGAGGCCCTCGAGGAGGAGCTGTCGGAGCGGACGGTGGGCTTCCGGATCGACGACGAGGACCTCGAGGATCTCAAGACGGTCCGCGACGCCGTAGATTACGTGGTGGCCAAGCTCCAGTCGGCGTGACCCTGGCGGAGCAGGCCTGCCCTGCCGGACGCTGAGCCTGGAGAACACCGCTGCCACCCGAGCCCGACCCCGCACCCCCGGCGGCTACCGTCGCCGCCTCCGGGTCCGCCCGCCGGGCCCTGGCCGACCGGCTGCAATGGGCGGTACTCGACGAGCAGCTTCTGCTGCAGGCCCTGCGCCACCGCTCGTGGTGCGCGGAGAACCCGGGGTGGGAGTCCAACGAGCGCCTCGAGTTCCTCGGGGACTCGGTGCTCGGCCTGATCGTCACCGCTCATCTGTTCCGCACCTATCCCGACATCCCCGAGGGGGAGCTGACCAAGGTGCGGGCGTCGGTCGTCAACTCGGCGGCCCTGGCGGAGGTGGCCGCCGAGCTGGAGATCGGCGGGGCGCTCATGCTCGGCAAGGGCGAGGACCAGTCCGGGGGCCGGGAGAAGCCGTCCATCCTGGCCGACGCCACCGAGGCGCTCATCGGAGCGATCTACATAGACCGGGGCTGGACCGCCGCCGAGAACGCCGTCATGAGCCTGTTCGGCCCCCGCATAGAAGAGGCCGCCGCCGGCCCGGGCGGCCAGGACTACAAGACCCGGCTCCAGGAGCTGTGCGCCCGGTTCTTCGACCAGCTTCCCCGCTACGTGCTCAGGGACGAGGGCCCCGACCACGCCAAGGAGTTCGAGGCGACGGTCCACGTCCAGGGCGAGCCGCGGGGCTCCGGTCGGGGCAGATCCAAGAAGCAGGCCGAGCAGGCCGCCGCCCGGGAGGCGTGGGAGCGGCTGCGGGCGGACGCCGCGGAGAGCGGCCCGGCAGGGACGGGAGCGCCCGGCGGTGGCCAGCCGGTGCCCTTCGGCGGTCTGGCCGGGCCGGCGGAGTAGTGCCCGAGCTGCCCGAGGTGGAGACCGTCCGCCGGGGTGTCGACGCCGAGTTCGTCGGGCGGGTCATCCGTTCGGTGGCCGCCGGCGGGGTGCGCACCCTGCGCCGCCACGGCCATCCCGGCGAGCTGGTGGAGCGGGTGCGCGGGCGGCGGCTGCTCGGCACCGGCCGGCGGGGGAAGTACCTGACGCTCGGCCTGGACAGCGGGGACGTGGTCGTGGTCCATCTGGGGATGAGCGGTCAGCTGCTGAAGGCGGCCGCCGGCGACCCGCCGGTGAAGCACACCCACGTGACCTTCGGCTTCGACGGGGGAGCCGAGCTGCGCTTCGTGGACCCGCGCACCTTCGGTGAGGTCTTCGTCACCGCCCCCGCCGGGTCCGGCGGGGTGCTGCCCGAACTGGCCCACCTGGGCGTCGACCCGCTGGAGGGCATCCCGGAGCAGGGGACCCTGGCCGCCCTGCTGGCCGGGCGCAGCACCCGGCTGAAGCCCCTGCTCATGGACCAGACCCGCATCGCCGGTATCGGGAACATGTACGCCGACGAGATCCTCTTCGCCGCCGGGCTGCGCTTCGACCGGCCGGCCGGCAGCCTGACGTCGGCGGAGGTGGAGCGGCTGTGGCGGGCCATGGTCACCGTGTTGAACGCCGCCATCGTGCACCGCGGGTCCTCCTTCGCCGACGAGCAGTACCGCGACCTGTACGGCAAGCTCGGGGGCTACCAGCACCTGCACACCGTCTACGCCCGGGAGGGGCGGCCCTGCCCCCGCTGCGGCACCCCGGTGGAGAGGGTCAGGTTCGGGGGACGCAGCAACTTCTTCTGCGCCGGCTGCCAGAAATGAGCAGCGGCAGGATCCACCAATTCGCGGCCCGGAACGGGCAGCGTGTAGGGATGGGTGCCGGGCGTTGTAGCTTCGCTTTGCCGTGTTCCTGAAGTCGCTGACCATCAAGGGGTTCAAGTCCTTCGCCGACACGACCACCCTCGAGCTGGAGCCCGGGGTGACCGTGGTGGTGGGTCCCAACGGGAGCGGCAAGTCCAACGTGGTGGACGCCGTGGCCTGGGTGCTCGGCGCCCAGGGGCCGCGCACCGTGCGCTCCACCAAGATGGAGGACGTCATCTTCGCCGGGACGCCCAAGCGGCCGGCCCTGGGCCGGGCCGAGGTGTCGCTCACCATCGACAACAGCGCCGGCGTGCTGCCCATCGAGTTCTCCGAGGTGACCATCACCCGCACCCTGTTCCGCAACGGGGACTCCGAGTACGCCATCAACCGGGTACCCTGCCGGCTGCTCGACATCCAGGACCTGCTGTCGGACACGGGCGTGGGCCGCCAGCAGCACGTGATCGTGTCCCAGGGCAACCTGGACGCGATCCTGAACGCCCGACCTGAGGAGCGCCGGCTGGTCATCGAGGAGGCAGCCGGCATCCTCAAGTTCCGCCGCCGCAAGGAGAAGGCGGAGAGACGGCTCGAGTCCACCGAGGCCAGCCTGGTCCGCCTCCAGGACCTGCTGCGCGAGGTCCGCCGGCAGCTGCGGCCGCTGGAGAAGCAGGCCGACGCCGCCCGCCGCCACGACGACCTGGTGGCCGAGCTGGCCGCCGTCCGCCGGCACCTGCACGGGCGGGACCTGTCCGCCGTCGAGGGACGCCTGGCGGCCGCCGCCCGGGAGCGGCGGGAGCTGGCCGAAGGCGAGGACAGGATCCGCCGCAGCCTGGCCCGCCTCGACGCCGAGGTCCTGGAGGCCGAGGCCCGGTTCGAGGCCAGCATGTCCGGGCCGGGCCCGGACCTGGCCGACCTGGTCTCCCGGGCGGAAGGCATGCGGGCCCGGGCCAGCGGCCTGGCCGCGGTGATCGCCGAGCGCCGGCGGTCCATCGAGCGGGCCCTGAACGCCACCGTCGACCAGGACGTGATCTCCAGCCTCGAAGCCGAGGCGGCCACCCTGTCGGAACGCCTGGCCGGGACGGAAGCCGACGCCCAGCGCCTGCTGCCCGAAGCGGACGAGCTGGCCGAGGCGGAGCGGGTCCTGGCCGCCGAGACGGAGGCGTTCGAGACCGAGTGGGGGTCCACCCCGACCCGGCCGACCGACCCGGCCGCCGAGGTGCGGGGCGAGCTCACCGCCTTGAGGTCGGCGGGGGAGCGGACCGCGGCGGAGCTGCGCCGGCTGGATTCGCGCCTGGCGTCGCTGGAGGAGCGGGTCGCCAAGCTGACCGCGGAGCGGTCCCGGCTCACGGCGGTGGTGGAGGAGACCGGCGACGCCGCTCCCGCCCTGACCGCGGCCGACGACTCCGCCCGCCGGGACGAGACCTCGGCCGAGGCCGCCCGGCTGGAGGCGGAGGAGCACCGGCGCCGGGTGGATGCCGAGCACCACCGCTGGGCCGCCCGGGAGGAGGCCCTGGCGCAGGCTCTGGACCAGGCCCGGGCCCGGGCCGGGGCCGAGCGGCTGGCCGCGGCCGGCGGGGTGGTCGGCACCCTCCTCGACCTGGTGGAGGTGGACGAGGGCTTCGCCCCGGCGTTCGAAGCGGCCGCCGGGGAGATACTGGCCGCCGTGGTCCTCGACGGCGTCGAATCGGCGCGCCGGGGCCTGGCCGAGCTGCACCGCAGCGCGGCCGCCGGGGCGGTGGTCGCCCTGCCGGGGCCGACGACGGGCCCGGGTCGGGTGGCGACGGTCGACCTGCCCGCCGGGGCGGTCGCCCTGCGGGGGCGGGTGCGAGGCCGGCTGCCCGGCGTCGACGCCCTGCTCGACGACCTTCTCAGCGCCGCGGTGGTCGTCGACTCGGGATGGGAGGCGGCCCTCGATCTGGCCCTGGGGCGCCCGGAGCTGGTGGTGGTGACCCCCGACGGGGACCGCTTCTCCAAGGGTCTGTGGCGGACCGGGGCGGCCGGCCCGGGCGCCACCGGCGCCGCCCTGGAGGAGGCCCGGGAGCGGGCCGCCGCCACGGCCGCCGACGCCGAGCGGGCGGCCGCCGCCCTCCGCGACGCCAAGCAGGCCCACGAGCAGGCCCGCAGTGCCCGCAGCTCGTCGGTGCGGGCGCTGGAGGCCAACGCCTCCCGGGGCCGGGCCGCGGCCGAGGCCCTGCGGCGGGTCGAGGCGGAGAGCGCCGAGCGCACCAACGAGCTGGAGGCGGTACGGGGCCAGCGCCAGGAGATGACCGAGCGCATCGAGAGGGAATCCGCGAGGGTGGCCGAGCTGGAGGCCCTGCTGCCGGAACTGCAGCGCCTGGCCGCCGCCGAGGCCGAGAAGGCGGCCGCGGAGCGGGCCGCCCGCTACCGCCTGTCCGAGCGGGCCGCCGCCGTGGCGGCCATGCGCAAGGACCTCGAGGTCCGCGCCGCCGGGCTGGAGGAGCGGCGGACGCTGACCGCCCGGCGCCTCCGCGAGGTGGAGGACCGGCTCCGCCGCAACGTCGCCGAGCGGGACGAGGCGGCCACCCGCCGGCAGGCCGCCCAGGTGGCGGCCGGCGTGACCGACGCCCTGATGGCCCTGGTCCGCTCCCGCGAGGAGCAGCTCGAAGCGGTGCTGGTCCGGCTGCGGGAGGCCCGCAGGGCGGAGTCGGACGAGCGCCGGGAGCGCAGCGGCCGCCTGGAGCAGCTGCGCCGGGAGCGGGCGGCGGCCGAGCGGCAGCTCGCCGAGGTCCGGGAGCGGCTGAACCGGGTGGACCTGGAGGAGGCCGAGGGGCGGGTCCGGTTGGAGAACATCACCGAGGCGATCCGCCGGGACCTCGACTGCGAGCCCGAGTCGGTCAAGGGAGCGGAGTGCCCGCCCCTGCCCGCCGGGACCAGCGCCACCAGCCGGCGGGTGGAGCTGGAGCGGGAGCTGAGGCTGATGGGCCCCATCAACCCGCTGGCCCTGGAGGAGTACAATGCCCTGGTCGAGCGGCACCAGTTCCTCGACGCCCAGCTGGAGGACGTGCGGGCGGCCCGGCGGGAGCTGACCAAGGTCATCAAGGCCATCGACGCCGAGATCACCGAGGTGTTCGGCGCCGCCTACGGCGATGTGGCGGACAACTTCGTGAAGCTCTTCTCCACCCTCTTCCCCGGCGGCGAGGGCAGGCTCAAGCTCACCGACCCCGAGCACCTCCTCGAGACCGGCATCGAGGTGGAGGCCCGCCCGTCGGGGAAGAACCTGCGCCGCCTGTCGCTGCTGTCGGGTGGGGAGCGCAGCCTGGTGGCCATGGCGTTCCTCTTCGCGGTGTTCCGGTCCCGGCCGTCGCCGTTCTACATGATGGACGAGGTCGAGGCGGCGCTCGACGATGTCAACCTGCACCGCTTCCTCGGCCTGGTCAACGAGTTCCGCGACGAGGCCCAGCTGCTCATCGTCAGCCACCAGAAGCGGACCATGGAGGCGGCCGACTGCCTCTACGGCGTCACCATGGCCCCGGGCGGCTCGTCCCGGGTGGTCAGCGAGCGGGTCTCCGCCCGGGCGGAGGCGTCCGCCAACAACTGACCACGGCCGGAGGCGCCGCTAGCCGTTGGAGCTGGTGCCGAACTCCGGCGGCGGGCCGGCCCGCATCCGGCGCCGGTGCCGCCCCAGGTGGAAGCCCTCCTTCAGCGCGGCGAAGAGGATCAGGCCGACGAAGGCGGCGAAGAAGGCGGTGACGATCCAGCCCCAGTTGGTGGTGTCGGGCGAGCCGGGGAACTCGGCGTAGCCGGGGTCGTGCGGGTCCACCAGCACGTTCACCGCTTCACCCGCCTGGCCGTCGAAGCGGGCCGGGTAGCGCACCACGGTGGTGGCCCGGTGCAGCACCGGCTCGGACAGGATCACGGTGACGTCCGCGTTGTAGTGGACGCCGCTGCGGTCCGCCTGGGAGTGGTTGTGCACGTCGAGCACCAGGCCCGAAGCGGCGATGCCGTGTTGCTGGACGTCCGCCGAGCGGGCGGCCTCCGACTGCAAGCGGACGGTGCCGATGAGAAAGCCGGCGAACACCGCGCCCCACAGCAGCAGCGCGAAGACGCCGACCCCCGGCCCGTAGCGCCCCCGCCGGCCGCTCCGGCGCCCGTAGGAGGAGGGCCGGTAGGCGGGGGTCTGGTAGGCGGGAGGGCGGTTCGCCACCGGGCGCGACAGGGCGGTCGCCCACAGCGGGGGTGGCGGTTGGTAGGCCAGGGCGTGGGGCTGGTGGCTGCGCAGCCGGTGCTCGAGATGGACCCCCCACACCAGACAGCCGACGGCGACGGCGAAGGAGATCACCGCCCCCACCACGTTGCCGATGACGCCGGCGGAGTCGCCGGGGTTGGCGTAGCCGGCGGCCTGCAGCACGAACCCCAGGCCGAGAAAGGCGCAGAACAGACCCACAAGGACCGCCACCACCAGCCCCACCCAGCACGTCCATCGGCGCCGAGGCGCCGGCGGTGGCCCCCATTCCACGGTCCAGATGCTAACCCCTGCGCCGGTAGGCTCGAACGACCATGCTGACCCTGATCATCGTCCTGATCGTGGTGGCCGTCGTGCTGTTCTCATCGGCCGGGCTGTACGTCTCCACCCGGGCCCGCCACCGGCTGCCGACGAGAAGGCCCCCGGAGGTCCGGCCCCCCGGCGCCAGGCCGGCCGCCCCCCCGAGACCGCAGACCAGAGCTCCTCAGGTGGAGGCCCCGCCCGGTCCCCCGGTCGTGGTGGAGGAGCCGCCGGTAGTCGTAGAGGAACCGGTCGAGGAGGTCGTAGAGGCCCCACCCCGGTTCCGGGACCGGCTGGGCCGGGCCCGTTCCCTCTTCGGCGGCTACCTGACATCGGTGCGCTCGCGCGATCGCATCGACGAAGCCACCTGGGAGGAGCTGGAAGAGGCTCTGATCCTGGCCGACGTGGGAGCCACCGTGGCCACCAACCTGCTCGAGGACCTGCGCGGCCGGGTGAAGAAGGAGGGGATCGACACCCCCGTCCAGCTGGTCGAGGCCCTCAAGCAGGAGCTGATCGAGGTCCTGCAGGGGGACCGGGACCTGCACATGGCCCCGGAGGGCACGACGGTCTGGCTGTTCGTCGGCGTGAACGGCGTGGGCAAGACCACCACTATCGGCAAGCTGGGCATGCGCCAGGTCCAGGCCGGCCACAAGGTGGTCATGGCCGCCGGCGACACGTTCCGGGCGGCCGCCGCCGACCAGCTGGAGATGTGGTCCGACCGCGTCGGCGCCACCGTCATCCGGGGCAACGAGGGAGGCGACCCCGGCGCGGTGGTCTTCGACGCCGTGCAGCACGCCGCCGCCCGCGACGCCGACCTGGTGCTGGCCGACACCGCCGGGCGGCTGCACACCAAGACCAACCTGATGGAGGAGCTGAAGAAGGTCCGCCGGGTCGCCGAGCGGCCGCCCGGGGCGGTGACCGAGGTGCTCCTGGTGATCGACGCCACCACCGGCCAGAACGGGCTGATCCAGGCCCGCCAGTTCGCCTCCGCGGTGGGGGTGACCGGGGTGGTCCTCACCAAGCTGGACGGCACGGCCAAGGGCGGGATCGTGGTGGCCATCCGCTCCGAGCTCGGCATCCCGATCAAGCTGGTCGGCCTGGGCGAGGGAGCGGCCGACCTGGTCGACTTCGACGCCACCGAGTTCGTCGACGCCATCTTCGACACCGACACCGACACCTAGCCCCGGGCCCGCTCAGCTCAGAAGCAGGCGGCGGATCCGCCGGCCGGCCACCGCCACCCCGGCCACACCCATCACCGCCAGGTACGCGCCGTGACCGAGCGCCGGCCAGCCGACCGCCCCCAGGGTCAGCGACCGCTCGAGGACGACCCCGTGGTAGAGCGGGGTGCACTCGACCACCAGCTGCAGCCATCGGGGATAGGTGGACAGCGGGTAGAAGGTGGTGGAGAACAGGAACAGCGGGAGCAGCACCAGCTGGATCAGGTCGAAGTCGGTCCAGCCCCGCATGTAGGCGGTGGCAGCCAAGCAGAGA
>JAKAXG010000070.1 GCA_021827225.1 Actinomycetes bacterium
CCTTGACGGCCGCCAGTACGTCAAGGTAGCTTTACGTTGTGAGGAACAGGGTTCGGGACGAACGGACTCGACGGGAGATGTCGCAAGCCGACCTGGCAAGGGTCCTGGGTGTCTCCCGCCAGACGGTGATCTCCATCGAGGGCGGCCGGTACCTGCCGTCGCTGCCGCTGGCGTTCCGTATCGCACGGTTCTTCGAGATGCCGGTAGAGAAAATGTTCGATTCCGAAGAGGAGGACGAGGGCATATGACCAACTCGATTCACGGCCGGATGTGGGTCCCGCTCATAGCTGCCATCGGCGGCAGCGCGATCTCGCTGGCCGTCGGCCTCGGCCAGCACCACTGGGAAGCGATCATCATCGGCGAGACAGTCACAGTGCTCGTCGCCGCCTTCCTGTTCGCGGCCAGCGCCCAGGACTCCGACGTCGGCGCGGTGCTCGCACGCCGCGCCGACGAACGCCAAGAACTCGTCCGGCTCCATGCCTCCCGGGTGAGCGCAGTCGTGGCCGTGACCGGCTCGGTGATCGCCTGCGTGGTAGCAGCGGCCCGAGACGCCACGTACTGGCCTTATGAGGCCATCTACATCGCCGCGGGACTCTCGTACCTCATCAGCGTCCGTCTCTACGGCGCCAGCTGGAAGATCGCTCTTCCACGAAAAGCAACCAAGCAGTAGAAGCGTCGGGCCCGGAACCGGCGGTTTGCAACCGACCCTCGGGAGCCGGGACGGACTCAATCTGGCTGCCGATCGCGTTCCTCCACAATCTCAGCCGGGCCGCCGGCTGCGGCCTCTCCCACCCGGCTACGGGCTGCCGGGTCGCCTCAGTGAAAGGATCCTCCGACCCGAGCATCCAGACCTGGCCTCGCTCCACCTCCCGGGGCAGGGAGTATCTCGCCAACGGTGCTTCTGGCGGTTTGATCAGTAGATCTCGGCGGCCGGGCGACAGCCGGGACGGGCCATCACCCTGTGCTTCGGCCGCCGGGTCCGGAGGTAGGCGACCCGGCGGCGACAGGTGGCGGTTCGATTCGGGAAGATTGTTCGCCAACAGCGTCGGATTTCGCATACGACGGCGTTCTGATGCGATCGTCAGTTGAGACTCGTGGCTATCATGGCTGACGGCGGATGAGCGCGGGCGGCGGGAGGCGAAGGCGATGTCGATCAAGAACCCACTGCCCGGACATCAGTACGGCAGGTCCGAACCTGGATACTGGTATCCCCGCCCGGATCCACCCCGCCGCCGGCGGGATCCGCGCCGCATGCGCAACCTTCTCGGGGGGCTCACGGCCGTGCTCGTGATCGTGGTGGCGGTGGACTGGTCGAACTTCCATCACCAGAAGTTGCCAGGATGGATGAGCGGGTCGGCACTCGCTTCACCGAGCTACAGGAACTTCCCGCTTGCTCCGCCGCCTCCTGCCGTGTCGACGACGACCGCCGTACCGGCACCGGCCGGCTATCGGGGAGCTCTGGCTGGTGACCGGATAGCGGGGAGCTCCGGTTCCGTGTCGGTCGGAGGGTTGGCGGTCACGGCGAACGGCTGGACCACCACGAGCCCCGGTAGCGGCCAGCAGCTGCTGTGCGTCAACGCGTCAATAGCCAACCGCAACGCTGTCGAGGCGGCCTACGGGTCAACGGACTGGTCCCTCCAGTCGCCCACCGGTGACGTCCACACACCGATTCCCGCCGTCTATCAGCCCGGAGAGCCACCGTCCCTCACCGACGGGAGACTGATTCCGGGTGGAAGTACCTCGGGACGATTGTGCTTCTCCGATCCCGGCATTGCCGGGACCTATGTTGTCTCCTATCAGCCACAGGTCCCTGGCGCCGGCCGCGGGGTCTGGCTGGTCCGGCTGCCTTAGGGGGCCCTGGGCGACTGCGGCCCTACCAGCACCAACTCGAGAACGGAAGCGGCCGGGATGAGCCGATGGCGTGGCCACTAGACTGTCTCACTGTCAGCAACCGCACCCTACGGGGTGGCGGGGCAATAACGGACCCGTCCCGGGGCGGCTCTTACTGGAATCGAAGGGGAAGGTCCGAACTTGGCCCGCATCGCAACGCATCCAAAGGTGTCGGATCGCGGGGTTGCGCCGTGTCGGTGAACACGTACGGCCGCTGGCCATGGGTGGCAGCTACGGCTGCTCTACCCGCCTGGATAGCAGCCGCGAGCGGGCGCAGGCGGCTGCTCGCCGAAGGGCGTTGGGTGGCGGGGCTGGCACTTCCTATCCTGCTCAGTCACCAGACCGAGGAGTGGGTCCGACCGGGCGGCTTCCTGCCCTTCTGCAACCAACAGGTGCTCGGCAGCGACCGGCCGGACTGGCCGCTCACCAGGCGTGATGCCTTCCATCTGAACGTCAGCCTCGGTTGGGGCAGCGCTGTGCTCGGATCGCTGCTGTGGCGGCGAACGGCGGTGCCGGCAGCAGCCGTGTTGGGCCTCGAGGTCGGCAACACCGTCCTCCACGCCGGCCTGGCGCTGCGCCGTCGTCGCTACAACCCGGGTGTCGTCACCGCAGCGCTTCTCATGGGCCCGCACGCCGTGGCTGCCGTACGATCGATGCAGCGGGGAGGACGCATGACCTCCCGGGGCGCCGCGGCGGCAGCCGCACTGAGCCTCAGCATTACCGGCCTGCCCCTGCTCATGAAGCTCCGCATGCGCCGCGCCGTCCCCACGTCCGGGTGGCCGGGGCGGACCGGGTAAGGGACAGGCTCGACGACGAGGGGGGCATCTCCCCAAGGGCTCAGCTGACGGGTCCGATCGGCAGGAGACTCCAACCCGGAATCAGCAGCTGGCCGAAGCGGCCCGAACCTCTTCCAAAGCGCGTCGGGCGAGAGCGCCGAACTCGTCGGCTCCCTCGCTCCATCGCGTGTAGGCCAGCGTCAGGCTCAGGGATGCGACCTGGGCGGCGACCCGGGCCGTCATCGCCGGTACGCCCCGACGCTCGAGCGCCTCGACCATCGCTGAGCTGATCCGTAGTCCCTTCAACGCCTCCCGCTCCTGAAGCTCGGGGTTGGCTGCGATGACGGCCCGGCGGCGACGGCTGAACTCCCGGCGGTCAGCGGTGAACACGTCCTTCCCCAACAGTTCGAAGGCGTTCCCCAGCGCCTCCAGCGGGGTGGCCGCAGGGGGTGCCGCGGCGATCCCGGCGGTCAGGAGCTGGTCCATCGTGAGCCCGCCGAAGAGCACCTCCCGCTTGTCGGCGAAGTACCTGAAGAAAGTGCTCTTGGTCAGCCCGGCCCGCTCCGCGATCTCGGCGACCGTCGTGGCCTCGTACCCGCGCTCGGCGAAGAGGTCCAGGGCGGCTTCGGCCAGTCGTTCGGGAGCGTTCGGTTTCCACCGGGGCATCACCAGAAGTTTATGGGACTTGATCCCATCATCGACCTATAGTGATGGGACCAAGTCTCATCATCGGTGCTCGCCGAGAGCTCCGGAGCCATTGGAGGACCAGCCATGAGTCGTGCCGTCATCTACCAGTCATTCGGGGGGCCCGAGGTCCTCGAGTTGAGCGACGTCCCCGAGCCCCACGCCGGGCCCGGCCAGATCCGCATCAAGGTGGCCGCCGCCGGTCTCAATCCGATGGACTGGGGGATCGTGCGGAGGCCCGACCTGGCCGCCCAGTTCGGGGTCACGGTGCCGGCCGGCTTCGGGTTCGACTTCGCCGGCGTGGTCGACGAGGCCGGTGAGGGCGTCACCGACTACGGCGTTGGTGACCGGGTCTACGGAGGGGCGATGGCCAAGGCCGTTGCCGACCACATCGTGATGCCGGTTGAACCCCAGGGTTCGGACTCCATGTCTCACACCCCGGTGGGGATCAGCGATGAGGTGGCGGCCACCCTCCCCGTCGCCGGCCACACGACCATGGCCTGCTTGGCCAAGCTCGGGCTCAGAAGCGGCGACACCGTCCTGGTCGGCGGTGCCGCCGGTGGAGTCGGCATCTTCGTCGTGCAGATGGCCCGGCTGGCCGGGGCCCGTGTCATCGGTACGGCGTCGGAAACCACCTTCGATTTCCTGCGCGGGCTGGGCGCCGAGCCGGTGACCTACGGGCCGGGGCTCGAGGACCGGGTCCGCCAGATGGCGCCGGACGGGGTCACGGCGGCAATAGATCTGTTCGGGCTCGAGACGCTCGAGGCGGCCGTGGCCCTGGGCGTGGCACCAGAGAGGATCACCACCATCGCGGCCGGGCCCACTCCTCCCCATGGCGTCCGTGCCAGCTGGGGCGGCGAGGCCGGGCCCGGGGAACTCGTCGCGATCACCGATGCCATCCAAGCCGGGGCGGTGACTGTCCCGATCGCCGCCACCTTCCCCATCGAGGAGATCCACGACGCGGTGAGGCTGCAGGCCGGTCGCCACGTCCATGGAAAGGTCGTAATCGTGCTGTCGTGATGAGCGTCAACTCACCTACCTATCTGTGTGGAATCGCTCCGGCGGGCGCGACCCAGCAGCCCAGGCCGGGGCTGCGGCTTACGGCGTACGCGAGTTTCTCTTCGTCTACGGAGACAGGCTGGAGTCGGGACGGCGATCGGATGACCTCACGGTCCCGACGATGATCGAGCAGGCCCGCCTGTTCGCCGCCGAGCACTACGGCGGCGCAGACAGCATTGGCATTGGAGTCTCCGCCGGCCCGGGACCGGTACCGGCATGGAAGGACGAAGCTGACTTCCTTTTCGCCCAGGTTGGATTCTCCCTGGACCAACTGCTGCACTGGCGGGAGGCGGTCAGCTTCCGAGGTCCTGTCTACGCCGGGGTCATGGTCGTGGCCAGCGCCGGGATGGGGCGCAAGCTCAGCGCCGACATCCCGCAGCTCACCATCCCGGACCGGCTGCTGGCCAGGCTCGCCGAGGATCCTGCGGCGGGTGTCGACCACGCCTGTGAAATGGTCTCGCAGATCCGGGACTCGGACGGCTTCGCAGGTGTACACCTCATTCCGGTCCGCCGCTACCGGGAGGTCTCCCAGCGCCTCGAGGCACTCCTCGGCCGCCCTGCGTAGCTGCTCACCGACGGCTCGAACCATGTACGAGCTTCCAACGCTCGTCTGGCGGGATGGTAATGAGATCTCGCCGGCTCGGCTTCCCGGTCATAGGATCGGGCCGGGATTGGACTCCCGGAGGTGACCAGGTGAACGGGTTGATTCGACGCTGGGAGAAGCTGGGGGTGCGGTCGGCGTGGCTGTTGGCCCTGCTCGCTCCGCTGGTCGCCGCGGCCGCCATGACCCCGCTACGTAACCACACCCAGACCAGCAACCTGGCCCTGGTCATGGTCCTCGTGGTGGCCGCGTCGGTGGTGCCCGGATACCGCCTGGCGGCGCTGGCAGGGGGGGTGTCAGCCGGAATATGGTTCGATTTCTTCCTGACCCAGCCCTACCAGAGGCTGTCCATCTCCGACACCCTCGACGTGCAGACCACGCTGCTCATGGCGGTGGTCGCCGTGGCGGTGGGAGCCATCGCCGCCCGGCGCCGCCAGGCCAGGGAGGCGGCGCAGCGCTCCGGCGGGGAGGTGCTCGACCTGTACGTGGCCGCCCAGATGCTCTCCGGGGGAGCCACAGAGCAGGATCTGGTGAATACCGTCGCGGCCCAGCTCAAGGAGCTGCTGTTCCTCACCGACTGTCGATTCGACCCCGGCCGCCCGGCCCTGAGCGAGCCCCTGATCGACCGGGGAGGGGAGTTGGACTGGGCGGGGCACGCCTGGTCGCTGACGTCGAGCGGCTGGCCGGACGGGACGGTCAGCCTGCCCATCTACTGCACCGGCCGGCAGGTCGGACGGTTCCTGCTCACCGCGCCGCCCCGGGTCGCGGCCCGGGATGAGGCTCTGACCGTCGACCGGCTGCTCACCGCGGTGGCGCTGTCAGACGTGGCGGGGGCCGCCCTGGGCGGGACCGTCGACGATTGGGCGGCGGGGCTGGTGCTGCACCTCAACTAGCCGGAGCTCCGTCGGCACGTGGGCGGCGGTCAGGCGGTCAGCCGCGGTCGATGGGAGGGTTGGGGTGGGGAGCCGGACGTGCCGATCGGCTTGCCTTCGCCCCTGCCCCCCGATGCCTCCTTCCGGGCCCCGCAGGGGCCTGGAGCACAGCGTCAACGCTGCACAGGCGGGGGTGGACACGGGAGCGGGACCGCCGTTGACGACGTCCCCGCTGGGGTCTTCCCGCAGCTCATTTTCCTGACAACCTTTAGCCGGCCGATCCTGTCTATCTCTACATGATCATCTATCCCGGTAGTCGATGAGCGGGGCGGAGGAGCAGTTCAGGGAGTTCGTCCGCAGCCGGGCCGCCCCTCTGCACCGTGCCGCCTACCTGCTGTGCGGCGACTGGCACCTGGCCGACGATCTGGTCCAAGAGGCGCTGGCCAAGACCTTCCGCCACTGGCGCCGGGTCCAGCTCGCCGACAGCCCCGACGCCTACGTGCGGCGGATCCTCATCAACGAAGTCAACCGCCACTTCGAGCGGAATCGCCGCACCCCCACGCCCGTCGATCTGCACAGCCGACGCCAGGACCCCGCCGACCACTCGCAGCCGGACGCGTCCGGAGCGCTGGCCCGCCGGGACCAGCTGCTCACCGCCCTCCTGGCTCTGCCGGAACGGCAGAGGGCCACGGTCGTGCTCCGCTACCTCGAGGGGATGTCCGAGGCGGAGACCGCCGCCATCCTCGGGTGCAGCGAGGGGACGGTCAAGAGCCAGACCTCCCGGGCACTCAACACGCTCAGCCAACTCATAAGCCGACAGGAGTCAACCCTATGATCACCCCCACCGAGCAGCACCTCGGCGAGGCCCTTCAGGACCTCGTCGCCACCCAGCCGTTCCAGCCGGACACCTCCTCGATCCTGCAACGGGGCGCCGCCCGGCGCCGCCGGGCCAACGCCGTCCGGGTCACCGCCGGGGTGGCGTTCGGCGCCGCGGCCGCCCTGGTGACCATCACGGGCACCAGGGCCGCCACCCACCACCCGACCAACGGCAACACCACCGGCGCCACCGTGCCGGCCGGCACCCGTCCCCTCACCGAGCTCGCGTCCTACATCACCGCCGACACCGCCCCCCAGGCAGGTGACGCCACCCTGGTGGAGCGGACCCAGTCCTACCCCGGTCGCAGCCCGGTGCAGGGCTTCGACCTCTACACCGACAGCGGTGAGTACTTCTACGCCGGGAGCGAGTCGGGCCTGCCCGCCGCCATTGCCTCCAATGCCAACCAGGGCGGCGGCATGTTCGCCCGGGAGATCGCCGCCGCCGAGTACGCCGCCAGCGGGAATCTGGTCACGGCCGACCAGCGCATGGCCTACGCCCCCTTTTCCGACGGCAGGCCACCGGCCGAGACCGCAGCACAACGAGCCCAGGACGCGCAGATCGTGGCCAGGAAACTGGCCGCCTCAGGGAAGACCGATCCCAGCCTTCTGCAGAGAATCAAGGCTGGTGCTGGCACCTTCAATGCCGACAACTACATCTGGATGGACTCCCAGCAGGCCCTCCAGGCCGGAGCCGGTAACCCTCAGGTCCGGGCGGGGGTCCTGCGGATCCTGTCCACCCTGCCGGGTATCACCGTCACCCGCACCGACGTCGGCGGGCGCGCCGCCCTCGCCATCACCGCCAGCGGCGAGCCCGACCTGCCCGCCAACTATCACGAGACCATCACCATCGACGCCAGTACCGGCATCCCCGTCAGCCTGGTGGGCGCTACCAACGGCGCCGCCCCCGCCGTCACCGTCACCTACCACGTCTCCAGGGTGACCGTGTCTGACATCGAGGCGGGGCGCTTCTGAGCTTCCGGCCATCCGAGCACCGGTGGCGCAGTCGGTCCCGCAGGCGGCGAGCCCGCGGGACCGGCGCGCCGGCTGCAGCCCGACCGGCCCCCCGCCCGGCCCCCCGAATCACCAAGAACCCTGCGAGTCCGCCGACCCGCTCGGATCTCCCGGGACGGCAGCCCGGCACCGCTGTCGCCCGGTAGGCGGGACGGTGCGCGTTCAGGGTGCTTGACTCGGGATGTGACCGCGTCCGAGCCGATGGATCGCCTGCGGAGGATCTGCCTCTCCCTGCCCGAGGCGTACGAGAAGGAGACGTGGGACTCTGCCACGTTCCGGGTGCGGCAGAAGATCTTCTGCATGGGTGGCCACGACCCGCTCGCACCCTCGGTCTCGATGAAGGCGACCCGTGAGGACCAACGGGCAATGCTGGCTCAGGGAGATCCGTTCTTCCTGCCGGCCTACGTGGGCCACAAAGGATGGATCGGCGTGAAGCTCGCCGGCCCCCTCGTCGACTGGGAAGAGATCGCCGAGCTGGTGACCGAGAGCTATCGGCTGGTCGCACCGAAGCGGCTCTCGGCCGGTCTGCCCTGAAGTGGGCACAGCGGCTGGTTCCCGCGCGTGGGGGTGAGTGGGTGGACTTCCGGCTGGACCATCGGCTGGTTCCGCTTCGGGCCGAGCCTCCGGCTCATCGGACTCGTCCTGATGGTCTGGGCCATCTGCGAGGCCGTCAACCGGGCCGTGGAGCAACCGCTGGGCCGGCTGCGCCGTCGGCTGTCCCACCAGAGGGCCCCCGCTGCGACGCCGCCGGCACCGGTGGCAGCTCCACGCCTCGAACCGTCACCCGATTGAGGGACCGGTCGGCGGCCGGGCGCCGGACCTGTGAGAGTTGGAGGAGCGGCCTCCGGGTCCTCCAGAGGGGGACGGCGCCTTCCGGCGTTGGGAGGTCAGGAGGAGGGGTAGGTGAAGGTCATGGACGAGCAGCGCCACTCCCTGGGTCAGCTGCTGGCAACGGTGGCGACGGTCAACGACCTCCATCTCGGCGAGAGGGTCTGCGGGGTGCTGGCCGGCGTCGACATCGGGCCCCCTCTCCAGGCCGAGCCGGGTGCTGAGCCCTACCCGCAGGTCATGAGCCGGGCCGTGGTCAGCGAGATCGCCGCCATATCGCCGGACGTGGTGGTGGCCAAGGGCGACCTGACGGCGACGGGATCGGCGTCGGAGTACGCCGAGTTCGAATCTCTCTACCGGCAGGCCTTCGGGGCGCGGCTGGTCGAGACCCTGGGCAACCACGACAAGCCCGCCGGAGGCGGTGATGTCCCCCCGGCCCCTTCGGTCCAGGCGGTGGACCTGCCCGGCGTCACGCTGGCTGTGCTCGACACCGCCCGCCCGGGGCGGCCGGGTGGTCAGGTCAGCCCAGCGCAGTGCGAGTGGCTCGACGAGACGGCGAGGAGCGCTGATCGGCCCGTGATGGTGTTCGGCCATCACCCGCCGGATGGCCCGGACATGCACCTGTTCGGCCCTCAGGCGGCTGAAGCGGCGTGCCTCGACCGGGACAGCACCGAGAGGCTGGCGGGGGTGGTAGTACGCCGTCCCGGCATCGTCGGCTACTTCGCCGGGCACACGCATCGCAACAAGCGGCGCCTTCTCTCCTGCACGGGGGACTTCCCGTGGGTGGAGGTGGCCTGCGTCAAGGACTTCCCCGGCTCGTGGGCCGAGTACCGCATCCACGAAGCGGGTGTCGTCCAGGTCCACCACCGGGTCAGTTCCGACCCTGATGCCCTGCGGTGGAGCGAACGGTGCAGGGCGATGTTCGCCGGCTACTACCCGGTGTATGCCTGGGGCGAACCCGGTGACCGCTCCTTCACGGTGCCCGTACGGCCCGGCGGCCGCCCCGTCTGAGCCTGCCGGAATGTCAGGTACGCGCCCGGTTGCCGCCGGCTTGCGTGCATCCGGGCCGGCCCTGGGAAGATGGCCCCGTGCGGACACCGGATAGTCGAGAGCCCTCCCCCCGGGACCTGCTGGACCGCCGGGTGGCCCAGGTCCTGGCCATACCGCTGCACCGCTTCCTCGGGATCCAGCTGGTGCATCCCGACGACCCGGCGAAAGGGCTGCGCCTGCACGTGGGCGGGGAAGCGGTCAACAACGCTGATGTCCTGCACGGGGGAGTCCTGACCGCCCTCCTCGACGTCGCCTGCTACCTGGCCGTGCTGCCCCACCTGGGTGCAGGGGAGAACGCCGTCACCCACGACGTCTCCGCCTCCATCCTGCGTCCGGTGCCGGGCGGAAGCGACGTCCTCGTGACCGGCGAGGTGGTCCGCATCGGTCGCACCCTGGTCTTCGCCCGTTCCGAGGCCACGGCGGCGGGCCGGCCGGTGGCCTTCGCCACCGTGACGAAGAGCCGCGTCGCGGTCAGCGCCCGACCAGGGACCGCTTCGTCTGTAGCGTGAGGCCGTGGCACCTACCGCTTCGCGCAACCGGCAAGTCACCCGGGACGAGCTTCTCGACTTCATCCGTCCCCGCCATCGGGGCATCCTCGCCACGACCCGTCGGGACGGTCGTCCCCAACTGTCGCCGGTGACGATGGGCCTCGACGACGGGGGCCGGGTCGTCGTGTCCACCTATCCGGAGAGGGCCAAGTCCCAAAACGCCAAGCGCAGCCCCCTCGCCTCGGTGTGTGTCCTGTCAGACGACTTCAACGGCGAGTGGGTCCAGGTGGACGGTGAGCTCGAGGTGGTCGAACAGCCGCAGGCGCTGGAGGCGCTGGTCGACTACTACCGCGGCATCAGTGGCGAGCACCCCGACTGGGACGCGTACCGGCAGGCCATGGTCAAGCAGGGCAAGGTGCTGCTGCGCCTGTCCATCCAGCGCTGGGGGCCGGTCAGCCGGGGGGGCTTCCCGGCCCGGCTGCTCGAGAAGGACTGAGCCGCCCCGCCGAGGCCGGATCGCTAGACCAGGGAGCGGTTGATCGCCTCGGCCTCGATATCCAGGCGTCGGAGGATCCCCGGAACGATCCGCTTCTCCGCCCGGGGGCCGATCAGGGGGACCGCGACCGTCAGATCCCCCGACAGCCGGCGGATACAGCGACCACCGGCGTCTTCCAGGGTGAAACGAGCGGAGCCCCGCAGTCGGTTGGGGTCGATGGCCGCGGCGAAGGTCAACTCCCCGGAGTCCCCCGAGCGCTGGACCTGGACCTCCTGGATCCAGGCCAGACGATTACCGCCCAGAAGGTGGAGGGCGACCGGATCCAGGGTGCCGACGAACTCGTAGCGGAGCCGCAGCACCGGTAGCCCGCCGTCGGAGCCGCTCTGGAGCACGTCGGGCCGGCTCAGGTCGGGCAGGTCGAGGTCCCGGTAGAAGTCCGGATCGGTCAGAACCGCCGCCACCACGCCCGGAGGACCGTCGAAGGTGTGCTCGGCCTGGAAGTGCATCCTCCCAGTGTGGGCTCTCCCGATCCCTATCGACGACCAACCGGGGCACCGGCCGCCCCTAATGGCCCGGCCGCCCGGACGTCCGGCCGGCACCACGCCCGGCGTGCCGTCGCCGCCGCGGCCGGGTAGGCGCCCATCCCGTCCGGTTCG
>JAKAXG010000071.1 GCA_021827225.1 Actinomycetes bacterium
AAGCAGCCGGAGGGCCGGCCCCGCACCGCCCTCGACTTCGCCTACGCCCTCCAGGCGGTGGAGCAGGAGCAGGGATGGCCGGTCACGGATTTCGTGGCCTGGGGTCAGGAGAGGGCCCCGCTCGCCAGCCGGCCCACGCCGCCGGCCGGCCGGCCACCGGGTGCCGGGGACCGGGGCGGCCGCCCCGCCGTGTCGCCGGGCGCCGCCGCTCCGCTGTATCCCACCGCGCCGGCCGTGAGGGTGGAGGCCGTCGAGCCGCCGGCCGGCCGGCCGACGCTGCCGCCTCTGCTGCCGGCGGCCGTTTCCTCGCCGGCGCCGGGCCCCGTTTCGTCTCCGGCGCCCGTCCCGGGGCCCCCTTCATTTCCCGCACCTGAACCTCCCGCGGCCGCCCCTCCTGCCCCCGTGCCCGTGCCGCCGGCCGTCCCCGTACCGCCGCCGGCTTTCCCCGCACCGCCGCCCGCCGTGCCCGTGCCGCCGCCTGCTGTGCCCGTGCGGCCTGCTGTGCCCGTGCCGCCGCCATCGGTCCCCGCACCGGCGCCGTCCCCCGATCCTCCGCCTCCGCCGGCACCCCGCCTGGGCCCGTCGTTGGCCCGGCCTGAGGTGGGGACCCGCCACGTGGTCGCTCCCGCTCCGGCCGGCCGGGGCCAACCGGCTCCTCCGCTGCAGCCGCCGGCCCAGCCACTGGCGCCGCTCGGCAGGGGTGCCCCCGCCTCCGGGGCCGGCACCCCGCCGATGATCGTCGACCCGCCGGGCCCCGGGCGACCCGGGGGTGATCAGGGCCGGCCCCGGCCCTTCTTCGTGGACCCTCCCACTCCTGCCCCGGGCGTCGGTGGTCCTCCCGGTGATCCGGCCCGGCCGGTGTTCGTGGATCCGCCGGCCCCGGGCCGGGAGCCCGGGCCCGTCCCCCCCGACTCGGTGTACGAGCGCACCATGGACGTGGGCCGGCTGTTCAGACCGCCCCCGGCGGCCGATACCCCGCCCGTCGGATCCCGGACGCGGCTGCCGGCCCTGGCGGTGGCCGGCCTGGCGCTGGCGGCGGTCGTCGTGGTGGCGGCCCTGCTGTTGCTGCTCGGCGTCATCTGATCCGCCCGGCGATCAGCCGCGGTCGCCTGCCGCGCCGCCACCGGCCCCCGTTCGGGTCAGGTCCGAAAGCGAGAGGTGGATCGTACCGGCGTAGGGGGGAGGGATGCACCACTCGATCCGGTGGCCGGGGCGTGTCCGGGGGCGAGTGGTGGATCGTACCGGCGTAGGGGGGAGGGATGCACCACTCGATCCGGTGGCCGGCGGTGCCCCTGGATGGTGCGGGGATGGGACCGAGGGCGAGCGCCGGCGGTCCCGGGTCCCCACCCACCCGCCGGCCGGCGAGCGCCGCCGGTCCCCACCCGGCGACCGGCGAGCGCCGGCGGTCCCGGGTCCCCAGCCTGGCGACCGGCGTTCCGGCCCTACCGCCCGCGGCAGCGCCGGACGAGGACCGGCGCGCTCCAGCAACGCCGCCGGTCACCCCTCCTCGACGACCGTACGCGGTGTCGCCGGCCACGCTCCCCTAGGCCGCCACCAGGTCGCTGCCGCAGTACCGGCACTTGGTGGCCGCCATCGGGATGTCCTCCGACAGGCACGCCGGACAGGTCTTGGCCGGCGCCGGCTCCCCGAAGACGGTCACGCCCCGCCGGGCCTGCATGTACTTGTACGGCACCACGATGAAGAAGTAGACGACCGCCATGAATATGACGAAATAGATGATCGCCGAGATGAAGGCGCCGAAGTTCATGAACGTGGGCGTGTATCCCGACGTGCCCAGTTGGACCCCGAGGCCCACCGAGTGCTTCCCCTGGGCGCGGGTGACCAGCGGGTTGATGATGTTGGTGGTGAAGGAGCTGATCAGAGTGCTCAGGGCCAGAGCCACAACCAGGCCCACCGCGACAACGACGATGTCGCCTCTCATTAGGAAGTTCTTGAAGCCGGAGATGATTGATGAACGGCCTGGACGGGACGGCTGGACGGTCAACGTATTTGCCTCTCTGTGACAGTGCCTCTGGTTGGCTGCCGGAGCGTATCCCCGCGGGCCCGATGCGCCCGGCATTTACGTCTTTTCCGCCAACCGCGCCGTCTCGGCGGACCAGGGGGCGCGGAACCGGCCGGCCCACCACGCCAAGCGACCGCCCCCGGCGCCGGCCGGCCGCCCCTCGCCAAGCGGCCGCCGCCGGCCACCCGGGGTCAGACCCGGGTAACGCCCCCGCCGGCGCGACCCCTACGCTCGGTGGTGTGACCCGACTGCGCGTCGCCCTGGCCCAGATCAACCCGGTCGTCGGTGATCTGGCGGGCAACTCAGATCGAATAATCGAGGCCATCGGGGCCGCCGGCAACGCCGGCGCCGACGTGGCCGTGTTCCCTGAGCTGGCCCTCACCGGCTACCCGCCGGAGGACCTGCTGCTCAAGCCCGGCTTCATCGCCGACAACATGGCCGCCATGGCCAAGGTGGCGGCCGCCACCGAGCGCTGCGCGGCGGTGGTCGGGTTCGTCGACGAGCAGCTGGACCTCTACAACGCCGCCGCCGTGTGCGCCCACGGCGAGATCCGTGGCGTGTACCACAAGCAGCTGCTGCCCAACTACGGGGTCTTCGACGAGCAGCGCTACTTCGCCGCCGGCCGGGGGGCCACCCAGCTGTTCGGCATAGCCGGGGTCCGCTGCGGCATCTCGGTCTGCGAGGACGCCTGGGCTCCCAACGGTCCGGTGGCCGAGCAGGCCGCCGCCGGCGCCGAGCTGATCATCAACATCAACGCCTCGCCGTACTCGGCCGGCCGCCTGGCCGAGCGGGAGCGCATGCTCGCCACCCGGGCGGCCGACGCCAGCTGCGGGCTGGTGTACGTCAACTGCGTGGGCGGTCAGGACGAGCTGGTCTTCGACGGGGCGTCGCTGGTCTTCGACGCCGACGGCCACCTGGTGGCGTCCCTGCCCCAGTTCGTGGAGGACCTAGCCATCTTCGATCTGGAGGTGCGCCCGGTCTACCGCAAGCGGCTGCTCGACCCGAGAGGCCACCACAGCGCCGCCCCCCTCCCGGTGCAGACCGTGACCTCGCCCCCGTCGCGCCGCCCGGAGGAGTCCCGCATGGCCCCGCCCCGGACCGAGCGGCTGGGCCCGGAGGCGGAGATCTACCAGGCCCTGGTGCTCGGCACCCACGACTACGTCCGCAAGAACGGGTTCCGGGACGTGGTGATCGGCCTGTCCGGAGGGATCGACTCCTCCCTGGTGGCCATGATCGCCACCGACGCGCTGGGAGCCGCCCACGTTCACGGCGTCGGCATGCCGTCGCGCTACTCCAGCACGGGGTCGGAGACCGACGCCGAGGCTCTGGCCGCCAGCCTGGGCATCGACTACCGCCGCATCCCCATCGAGCCGGCCCATGCCGCCTTCCTGGAGATGCTGGCCCCCAGCTTCGCCGGAACCGAGCCGGGCCTCACCGAGGAGAACGTGCAGAGCCGTATCCGGGGGGTGCTGCTGATGGCCCTGTCCAACAAGCACGGCTGGATGGTCCTGACCACCGGCAACAAGAGCGAGGCGGCGGTCGGCTACTCGACCCTCTACGGCGACACCGCCGGCGGCTTCGCCGTGATCAAGGACGTGCCCAAGACGCTCGTCTACCGCCTGTGCCGCTGGCGTGACGCCGCCGGGCCCGAGCCGGTCCTGCCGGCCGAGGTGCTCACCAAGCCTCCGTCGGCGGAGCTGCGCCCCGATCAGCGCGACGACCAGTCGCTGCCGGCCTACGACGTCCTCGACCCGGTGCTGCTCTCCTACGTGGAGGGGGACCTCACGGCCGCCGAGCTGGTGGAGGCCGGCTTCGACGAGGAGCTGGTCCGGCGGGTGGTGCGGCTGGTCGACGTGGCCGAGTACAAGCGCCGCCAGACCCCTCCCGGGGTCAGGGTCACCGCCAAGGCGTTCGGCCGGGACCGGCGGGTGCCGATCACCAACGGCTACCGCTGACCCGCCCCGGGAGTCGGCTACCGCCCGGTAACAGAGACCGGGGCGCCGGCGCCCGCGGCGGGTTACGATTGCCCGCGTGAGCGCAGTATCAGAGGTACCTCCTCAACGGCGGACTCGCTCGCCTCGGGGCAAGGGGGAACTGCTGCGGGAGGAGATCCTCGCCGCGGCCGAGCGGATTCTCATCGAGACCAATGACCAGGCGGCTCTGTCCATCCGGGCCATCGCCGCGGCTGTGGGGGTGACGCCGCCGTCGATCTACCTGCACTTCGCGGACCGCAACGAGCTGGTCTTCGCCGTCTGCGAGAAGCAGGCGGAGCAGCTGAACCGGGCCATGGACGAGGCGGCCACCCACGGTGCCGACCCGTGGGACCGCATCCGCTGCCGGGGCCGGGCCTACCTGCGGTGGGGCCTGGACAACCCGGAGCACTACCGGATCCTGATGATGAGCCGGCCCGACGCCACCCCCGAGCGGTTCGTGGACGAGAGGCTGGCCGACACCACCGGTCTCGACGCGGTGGCCGCCGACCTGATGGCCGCCGCCGACGACGGGCGGATCGCCCCCATCGCCGACCCGGTGGAGCAGACGCAGCTGCTGTGGATGGTCATCCACGGCATGGTCTCGCTGGTCATCTCCAAACCGGACTTCCCCTTCGGCCCGGTGGACGAGATGTACGACGCCATCCTGGACCTCGTTTACCAGGGCCTGGCGCCCAGGGAACAGACCCCCGCCGGGTGACGACCACCCTGGAGGAGTCGGCCCGCCTGGCCGGCTCCCACGTGTGGCTGGAGCGCCGGCTGTTCGAGATCCTCGGCGCTTGGGTGCCGACCACCCCCGAGCCCGACGCCAAGCTGCTGTTCGACCGCCACAGCTCCCACCACGCCTGGCGGGCCCAGCAGTGGTTCGACCGGCTGCCGTTCCTGGCCGACGTGGACCGCGAGACCCTGGCCGTGCCGCCCGGGCCCGCCCCGGCCCGCCCGCCCACCGACCCCCCGGACCGGCACGACCCGGTCGGCCCGGACCGTCCGGCCGGCCTGGACCGGGCGCTCGACCGCCTGGCCGGCCTGGACGGCACGGCGGCCCGGCTGGCCGGCGCCTACCGCTTCGCCCTGCCCCGCCTGTGGTCCGGCTACGAGCGGCACCGCACGGCGGCCGGGGCCACGGCCGACGGGTCGTCGCTGCGCACCCTGGGCCTGGTGATCCCCGACGTCACCTCCGACTGGCAGGAAGGCGAGGCGCTGCTGCAGCACCTTCTCGTCGACCGGGACGTCATCTCCGCCGCCTCCGCCGCCGTGGCCGCCCTCGAGAGCGCGCTCCTCGAGTAGACCCGCCTGAACGGTGGCCTGCCAGTACCCGGGGCCCGCCTGGCCGACCGCCTCCGGGGTGGGCGCCGGGGGAGACGATTCGGCCCGAAGGTGGTCGGCGGCACTAAGGTCGTGGAAGGTCGACTGAACTCGGGAGGAAAATTCCACATGGAGCTCGGCTTGCAGGTCGATGACAGCCGATCGCCCTACACGGTGCTCTCCGTGAAGGGCGAGGTCGACGTCTACAGCGCGCCCCGCCTCCGGGAGAAGCTGGTCGAGCTGGTCAGCGAGGGGCACCGCCAGATCGTCGCCGACCTGGAGGGCGTGGACTTCCTCGACTCCACCGGGCTCGGCGTTCTGGTCGGGGGGTTGAAGCGCCTGCGCAGCCACGACGGCGATCTCACGCTGGTGTGCACCCAACCGCGGATCTTGAAGGTCTTCGAGATCACCGGTCTGACCACGGTGTTCCGGATCAGCGGTTCCGTGGACGAGGCCACCGCGGCCAAGTAGGAGCGGTCCCATGGCGATGGAGATGGCCCTCGAGCTGTCGGTGCCCCCGCGCGTCGAGTACATCGCCGTGGTCCGTCTGGTCGTCTCTTCGCTGGCCACCGCCCGGCGGGCCCTGGCCGACGACCGCATCGACGACCTCAAGCTGGCCGTGTCGGAGGCGTGCACCAACGCCATCGAGGCCAACACCACCGCCGGCGGCGGCCGGCCGGTGATCGTCAGCTGCTGGGAGGCGGCGGAACGCTTCGAGGTGTGCGTGGCCGACTCCGGCGCCGGCTTCGACCCCGACGCCCTGCCGGAGCACCCGCCGGTCACCGACCCCGACCGGCTCAACTTCGAGCGGGGGCTGGGCATCCCGCTGATCCGCTCGCTGGTCGACGACGTCCGCTTCGACTCGAGCACCGAGGGCACCGCGGTGTGGATGACCCTCTTCGGCGGCCCCGAGCCGGAGGGCGGCGACCAGACGTCGGAGATCCTGCGGGTCGTCATCTCCGAACAGGACTAGCAGCCGGAAAAAGTAGGGCCCGGACGGGCGGAAACCCGACCGTACAGGTAAGATTTAGCGGCCATGGCCGACCTGCTCTCCTTCCCGAACCCCGTCAACGAGACCTCGGCCCGGGTGGTGGCCACCGGGGTGGTGGCCATGTCCGCCGCCGCGGTGGCGGCCGACCAGATGTGGCTGACCGTGCCGCTGGCCTACGGTTTCGCCGCCCGGGTGGCGACCGGGCCGAAGCTGAGCCCGCTCGGCCGGCTGGCCACCGAGGTGGTCACCCCCCGCATCCGGGCGCAGCACCGGTTCTCGCCCGGGCCGCCCAAGCGGATGGCCCAGGCCCTGGGGTTGGCCATGTCGTCGGCCGCCCTGGTGCTCAACTACCGCTACCGCCGCCCGGGGGCGGCCAAGGCGGTGCTGGCCGTGCTGATCGGGGCCGCCGGGCTCGAGGCCGGCATGGGCCTGTGCCTGGGCTGCAAGCTGTTCCAGCTGGGCATGCGGACCGGGCTGGTGCCGCCCCAGGTGTGCGAGGAGTGCAACGATATCTGGGCGCGCAACCCTTGACTTTTAGCTGAATCAAAACATAGGGTCAGCGCCGCTTAACCTATGGATGCGGCGCTGACAAAGTCCGAGCGCGAGACGCTGAAGGCCATATGGCGTATCACGTCGCGGGCGTCGGGCGACGAAGGTGCCCGCACCGGGGACCTGGCGGCATCTCTGAATGTCACGCCGGGGACCATGACCGCCATGGTCAAGAAGCTGGCCGACCGGGGGCTGGCCGTGCACGCCCCGTACCGGGGGGTGGAGCTGACCGACGCCGGCCGGCGCCGGGCCATGAGCGTGGTGCGCCGTCACCGCATCGTGGAGCGGTTCCTCGCCGACATGCTCGGCTACAGCTGGTCGGAGGCCGACCGGCTGGCCCCGACGTTCGAGCACCAGCTTCCCCAGGAGGTCGAGGACCGGCTGTTCGCCGCCTTGGACTGCCCGGCCACCTGCCCCCACGGCTTCCCCATACCCAGTACCGGCACCGACAACCTGCCGACCATGCCTCCGCTGTACGACCTGACCCCCGGCGACCGGGCCATCGTGGCCCTGCCGGGGTCGACCGATCCCGACGTGGCCATGTTCCTCGACGGTCTCGGCGTGCGGCCCGGTGTGGAGGTGGAGGTCCGGGAGAAGCACCCATTCGACGGGCCGCTGGTCGTGTCCGTCGACGGCCACGAGCGGACCCTGGGGGAGAGGGTCGCCCGTCAGATCCTCGTGCGCCGGGTTGACCAGGAACAGAAGAACGGCCGGCGGGAGAAGGCCGCCAAACCCGTGAAGAAATGACAGAGAAAGGAACCGTCTGGATATGAGATTCGTCGGTGAGGGGGGCTACCAGCCGTTCCATCTACACAGCGCCGAGTGGGGCTGGCTGATCTTCGCTGCAGTGTGCGGCGTGATCGCCATCATCACGGGCGTGATGCTCATGCGGAACATGTTGAAATCCGATCAGGGCACGCCGTCCATGATCGAGATCGCCAAGGCGGTTCAGGAGGGGGCCCAGGCCTACCTGACCCGCCAGTTCAAGGCCATCGGGATCATCGTCGTCCCCCTGGCCATCCTGGTGTTCGTCACCGCCAGCAAGGTGACCCGCACGGTCAACGTCAACGGGCACCCGGTCAAGCACACCGTCGTCTCCTACGGCGTCGAGGGTCTGTGGAGGGCCATCGCCTTCCTCATCGGCTCGTCCCTGTCGGGGCTGGCCGGCTTCATCGGCATGAGCACCGCCGTGCGCGGCAACGTCCGCACCGCGGCCGCCGCCCGCGACGGCTCGCTGCAGGGCGCCCTCAAGGTGGCCTTCCGCACCGGGGCCATCACCGGCTTGATGGTGGTGGGCCTCGGCCTGCTGGGGGCCACGGTCATCGTCATGCTGGCCCAGAACACCGCCACCGCCACGCTGGTCGGCTTCGGCTTCGGCTGCTCGCTGCTCGCCCTGTTCATGCGGGTCGGCGGCGGCATCTTCACCAAGGCGGCCGACGTGGGGGCCGACCTGGTCGGCAAGGTGGAGGCGGGCATCCCCGAGGACGATCCCCGCAACGCCGCCACCATCGCCGACAACGTCGGTGACAACGTCGGCGACTGCGCCGGCATGGGTGCCGACCTGTTCGAGTCCTACGTGGTGATCCTGGTCGCCACCCTCATCCTGGCCAACACCGCCTTCCCGGCGGCCAAGGCCCAGATCGGGCTGGTGTTCTCGCTGATCGTGCCGGCCATCGGCATCCTGGCCTCGATCATCGGCGTGTTCCTCGTGCGGGCCAGCGACAAGGACAAGACGGCGATGGCCCCCATCAACCGGGGCCTGCTCGTGTCCGCCGTGCTGACCATCGTCGGGACGCTCATCGTCTCCGCCTTCTACGTGCACAACTTCCGGGTGTTCTGGGCGGTCACCACCGGCGTCGTCCTCGGCCAGGTGGCCAGCCGGATCACCGAGTACTACACCTCGACGGAGACCACACCGGTCAGGGACATCGCCGAGTCCACCCGCACCGGCCCGGCCACCGCCGTCCTGTCCGGTATCAGCACCGGCCTGGAGTCGGCCTTCCCGGCCATCCTGGCCATCGTGGTGGCCATCGTGGTGGCCATCGCCCTCGGCCAGGGCAGCATCCAGTACGAGCTGTACCTGGTGTCGCTGGTCGGCCTGGGCCTGCTCTCCAACGCCGGGATCGTCGTGTCGGAGGACACCTTCGGGCCCATCTCCGACAACGCCGCCGGCATCGCCGAGATGAGCGGCGAGTTCCACGGCGAGCCGGAGCGGATCATGGTCAGCCTGGACGCGGTGGGCAACACCACCAAGGCCATCACCAAGGGCTTCGCCATCGGCTCGGCCGTGATCGCCGCCGTCGCCCTGTTCGCCAGCTACATCCAGACCATCTCCGAGAACGCAAAGGGGATACCGGCGCTGACCGGCAAGGCGGCCAACGCCCTGTTCACCTCGGTGAGCCAGAGCATGATCAACGTGGCCAACCCCAAGACGTTCCTCGGCCTGCTGATCGGAGGCTCGATCGCCTTCATCTTCTCCTCCCTCGCCATCCGCGCCGTCGGCCGCTCCGCCGGCACGGTGGTCCAGGAGGTGCGCCGCCAGTTCCGGGAGCACCCGGGGATCATGGACCGCACCGAGCGGCCCGAGTACGGCCGGGTGATCGACATCTGCACCGCCGCCGCCCAGCGGGAGCTGGCCACCCCGGCCCTGCTGGCGGTCCTGTCGCCGGTGGTGGTCGGCTTCGCCATCGGCGACCTGGCCCTCGGGGCGTTCCTGGCCGGCACCATCCTCACCGGCCAGCTGATGGCCAACTTCCTCAACAACGCCGGTGGGGCGTGGGACAACGCCAAGAAGTACATCGAGGACGGCCACGAGGGCGGCAAGGGCTCGGAGTCGCACAAAGCGGCGGTCATCGGTGACACCGTCGGCGACCCGTTCAAGGACACCGCCGGGCCGGCCATCAACCCGCTGATCAAGGTCATGAACCTGGTCAGCCTCCTGATCCTGCCGGCCGTCATCAGCCTGCAGAACAACACCGCCGCCCGCACGGCCATCGCCGTCGTCGCCGGCGCCGTCATCGTCGGGGCGATCCTGTTCTCCAAGCGGAAGATGACGGCCATGGACGCCCCCCTCCCGGCCGGGGAGGCCCCCGCCGGCGAGACCACCCCGGTCCCGGCTCCCTAACCGCCGGACCCCTCCCGCGATGGCTGGGCCCCGTTGAGGGGCCCGGCCATCGCCTTGTTCCGGACGGCAGCCGCTATACCCTGTCGGCCAGGAGGGGCGGCGGCCACCCCGTCTGTCCCTTTTTCCTCTACCAATCGGGGACCCATGCCCAAGCCTCTAGTCATCGTCGAGTCGCCGGCCAAGGCCCGCACCATCGCGCGCTTTCTCGGCTCGGACTACGACGTCGAGTCCTCCATCGGGCACATCCGGGACCTGCCCCGCAACGCCGCCGACGTCCCGGCCGCCTACAAGTCCGAGTCCTGGTCCCGGCTCGGGGTGGACGTCGACAACGACTTCAAGCCGCTCTACGTGGTCTCCCGGGAGAAGCGGGACCAGGTCCGCAAGCTGAAGGACATGGTCAAGAACGCCAGCGAGCTGTATCTGGCCACCGACGAGGACCGCGAGGGCGAGTCGATCGCCTGGCACCTGCTGGAGGTGCTGGCCCCCCGGGTGCCGGTCAAGCGGATGGTGTTCCACGAGATCACCCGGCCGGCCATCGAGCGGGCGGTGCGGGAGTGGCGGGACCTGGACCGCCGGCTGGTGGACGCCCAGGAGACGAGGCGCATCCTCGACCGCCTGTACGGCTACGAGGTCAGCCCCGTGCTGTGGAAGAAGGTCATGCCCTCCCTGTCCGCCGGCCGGGTCCAGTCGGTGGCCACCCGGCTGCTGGTGGAGCGCGAGCGGGCCCGCATGCGCTTCACCGCCGCCTCCTACTGGGACCTGGCCGGCCGGTTCGCCAGGGAGGGCGACGGCTTCGGGGCCACCCTGGTCGAGCTGGACGGCCGGCGTCTGGCCACGGGGCGGGACTTCGACGAGAACGGGCGGCTGACCCGCGCCGACGCCGTCCTGCTCGACGAGGCGTCGGCCGGGGCGCTGGCCGGGCGGCTGGAGAGCGCCGCCTTCACGGTCCGCTCGGTCGAGGAGAAGCCGTGGCGGCGCACCCCCCACGCCCCGTTCATGACCTCCACCCTGCAGCAGGAGGCCGGCCGGAAGCTGCGCTTCTCGGCGGCGCGCACCATGCGGGTGGCCCAGGACCTCTACGAGGCCGGCTACATCACCTACATGCGGACCGACTCCACCACCCTGTCGGAGGAGGCGCTGTCGGCGGCCCGCAACCAGGCCCGCACCCTCTACGGCGAGCAGTACGTGCCCGCCGCCCCCCGCCGCTACGACAAGAAGGTGAAGAACGCCCAGGAGGCCCACGAGGCCATCCGCCCCGCCGGCGACACCTTCCGCACCCCAG
>JAKAXG010000072.1 GCA_021827225.1 Actinomycetes bacterium
CAAGGCAGCGGGCTCTCCGGCCAGGACTACGCCAATCAGTTGGCCCTCGACCTCAAGGCCGGCTCGGGTCCGGATGTGTTCGACCTGGACGGCCCCTACTACGGCGAGTTCGCGCAGGCGGGCTACCTGAAGCCTCTCAACCAGCTGGTACCGAGTGAGGCAACGTGGTCTGGTTGGGCGCAGATACCCAAGTCGGTCCAGGCGATCACCGAGTTCAACGGGCAGCAGTACGGCATCCCTGGTGGCACCGACGGTCGGGTCCTGTATTACAACAAGCAGCTGTTCCAGAAGGCTGGCCTGCCGACGGACTGGCATCCCTCCAGCTGGGCTGACATCCTCTCGGCGGCGCGCCAGCTGAAGGCCAAGGATCCGGGCATCGAGGCGCTGCAGATAGACGGAGGGTCCAACATGGGTGAGGCCACCACCCTTCAGGGCTTCCTGCCCATCCTCGCCGGCGCCGGGAAGTTGATATACGACGAGAGCACCTCCAAATGGCAGGGAAACACGCCCGCCATGCAGGCGGCTGCGGGCTTCTACCACACGATCTACTCGGAGGGGCTGTCCAACTCCGAGCTGCAGCTGGGCGCCAACGGACGCAACCAGACCTTCCAGCTCTTCTCCCAGGGGAAGGTGGGCATCTACCTGGAGAGCACCTACATGTGGGAATCGGTTATCGCTCCGGAATCGACGGCGCTGTACCCGATGAGCAACCGGAACCAGGATGTCGGCTACACCCTCCTCCCTGCGCAGAATCCCGGCTCAGGGATCAAGGGACAGAACTTCGTCAGCATGTCCGGCGGCGGCGGAGAGACCATGAACCCGCATGCCAAGAACCCCCAGCTGGCTTGGGACCTGCTGACGTTCTTGAACTCGAAGTCGTCCATCCTGCAGTACGAGCAGATCAAGCCGTACATATCCGCCCGTGAGGACGTGAACGCGGTGGCCCTGGCCACCCACCCGCTGGAGAATTTCGTCGCCACGAAGGTGCTCCCGATCACCGCCTACCGGCCGTCGCTTGGAATCTACCCCCAGGTGTCGGTCGCCATCCAAGACCTGGCACAGTCTCTGGCCACGGGCACGCCGGTCAGCAAGGCACTTCAGGCCTATACCGCCACCCTCGACAAGACAGTAGGAGCCACGAACGTCTCAAGTTCTTGAGGTAGCAGACCCGTCGTCGTCCGCCCCACCGGCGGACGGCGACGGCCCGTCCGGTCTCAGCCGGAGATGGGCCATCGGTTTCACCAGCCCCGCGATGATACTCATCGCGGTATTCCTGATGTTTCCGGCGGCATGGACCCTGTACCTGGGGTTCACCAACTATCGACTCACCGGGGCAGCGGCGGCCCACCAGTCCTTCGTCGGGTTGGGCAACTACAAGAACGGGCTCACCAACCCCGGCTTCGTCAGCTCGCTGGAGAAGACTGCCATCTACGTCCTGGCGTCGGCGGTGATAGGACAGGTGGTGCTCGGCTTCGTCCTGGCATGGATCATGAGGGGTTGGCGCAGCGTCTGGCGCCGGGCCATGGAAGCCCTGGTCATCATCGCATGGATCATCCCCAGCTCCGTAGTGGCCTTTCTCTGGACGTCCTACCTCCAGGGCAACATCGGCCCACTCACCCAGCGCGGAACTCTCAACACGGTCCTCGGGGGCATAGGAGTCAACTGGCTTCTTCAATACCCCCTCATCTCGCTGGTTGCCTTCAATATCTGGAGAGGCACTGCCTTCTCAATGCTCCTGTTCGGGGCTGCCATACAGGGCATTCCACCGTCCTACCTGGAAACCAGCCGACTGGTCGGGGCTTCAGGCTGGCAGCAATTCCGTGATGTGGTCGTGCCCAACGTGCGCGGCCACATCCTGACCAACCTGCTCCTGATAAGCCTCTGGACGTTCAATGACTTCACCCCGTACCTCTTGACCGCCGGTGGTCCGAACAACCAGACGAACTTCCTTCCCGTCTACATCTACAAGCAGGCATTCCAGCAGGGCTCCTTCGGGTACGGGGCGGCCATCTCGACCATCGTGCTCCTGATCAATCTCTTGGTTGCCCTGTTCTACCTCCGTCTCCTGAGGACTAGACAGTGACGCAAGCAGCCGACCGCCAGATGGAAACCATCCCGGATCCGCCGGCTCGCGAGAGGAGTGCCGAACTCGCTTCTCTTGTCGTCAAGCGGATCTTCTTCTATGCCGTTGTGGTGTTGCTCGCCGCTTTCTTCGCCTTGCCGATGGCCTGGCTCGTCCTGGCCCCCTTCGAAGCCCATCCGACCTTCGTGGCCGGGCTCCACGATCCAACGTTCAAGAACTTCGGAGACGTCTTTCACAACCCTGATGTTCTGTCGTCGTTGAGGAACTCCGTCATCCTGGCCCTCGCCACCATGGCCATCGTGGTGGTCAGCGGGGCGTTGGCGGCCTATTCGCTGAGCCGAGTCCGGATACCCGGACGGGACATCCTGCTCTACATCCTTCTGCTGTTCTCCTCGGTGGTAACCGGGTCGGCCGCCATGGTGCCGCTGTTCATCATGATCTTCGACATGCACCTGATCAACAACCTGGGCGGGGTGATCCTCGTCCTGACAGGCGGTCTCCTCCCGGCAGGGATCTTCATCCTCAAGGATTTCACCGACAGCACGCCCCGTAGTTACGAGGAATCGGCGCGGGTGTTCGGTGCTACCCCGTTTCAGGTGCTGCGGGACGTGGTCGCACCTCTGGTCCGCCCCGGTCTGGCAGTGG
Source organism: Actinomycetes bacterium (assembly GCA_021827225.1). Next base: position 2,729 of record JAKAXG010000072.1, read on the forward strand.
TTGCGGTGTGGAGCATCGTCAATGTCTGGGGGAGCTTCCTGGCGCCGTTCGTCCTGCTGCGAAACCCCCATCTGTACCCCGCTGCCGTGGAAATCTACAGCTTCTATACCTCAGGTGGTCTGCCGAACCTTCGGCTGATCTCCACGTTCTCGCTCCTCTATACGCTACCGGTAGTGATCATGTACCTGTTTGTCCAGCAGCGGTATGGGTTCCGCTTCTACGGAGGTATCAAACGCTGATGGCCGCTATAAGCGCCGCCAAGCTGACCAAGGTGTATGCCAACCAGGTCAGGGCCCTCGACGGGGTGGATCTGTCCATCGGTGATGGGGAGTTCTTCGCTCTCCTGGGACCGTCCGGTTGCGGTAAGACCACCATGTTGCGGACTCTGGCCGGCCTGGAGGTGCCTTCGGGTGGCACCATAAGAATGGACGGCAAGGACGTCACCCGGCTGCCGCCCGGGAAACGCAACGTGGGCATGGTCTTCCAGGACTACGCCCTGTATCCGCACATGGACGTCGCCGACAACATCGCCTACCCCCTCAAGATCAAGAGGATGAACAAGGCCGCCCGGCGAACCAAGGCTACTGAGACCGGATCGCATCTGGGGCTCGACGGGCTCATGGACCGCAAACCCGGTCAGCTGAGCGGAGGCCAGCAGCAGCGGGTCGCGCTCGCCCGAGCTGTCGCATCGGGCGCGTCCGTGCTTTTCATGGACGAGCCCCTGTCCAATCTTGATGCCCGGCTGAGGATGGAAGCCAGGACATTCCTCAAGAGGCTGCACATGGAAGTGGGCACCACGACCGTCTATGTCACCCACGACCAGTCCGAGGCGCTGGCTCTCGCCGACCACGTGGCGGTCATGGACCGCGGTCAGATCCGCCAGCTGGGCACGCCGTCCGAGGTGTTCCATTGGCCGGCCAATCTGTTTGTGGCTCGCTTCATCGGCAACACTCCGATGAACCTGTTCCCAGGGGTGGTGCGCGACGGCCGTCTGACTATCGGGGATCAGTCCGCTCCTCTGCTGCCCGGCATCGGCGACCTGGTCGCTGACGGCGACGAGGTGGTGCTTGCGGCCCGGCCGGAGTACATGGAACTGCGCCCCCAGGGATCCACAGAGGGGTTCGAGGGGACCGTGGCGGTGGTAGAGGACCTCGGGACCTCTTACCTGGTGTCAATCGAGACGTCGGAAGCATTGGTCCAGGTCATGGTCCCGGAGGATCGGCCACCACAGATGAACAGCCACGTGGTGGCCGTGGTGGACTGGCGACGCGCCCTGTTCTACAGGCGGGAGACCGAGGACTTGATAGACCCGCGTGCTTCTGGCCGAGAGGGCGCTCAGCCGGACATCGGTGAGACCAGCACGGTGGCCCGGTGACCGCTCCTGGGCCGGCACGCGAGATGCGGATGCGGTACGGGCCGGGGGATCGAGAGGAGGCCTACTACCGCTACATCCCGTTCGACGTGCCAACTGGCACCCCGGGCCTGACCGTGCACCTCGCCTATGACCGGTCCCAGGCCACCGTCGACCTCGGCCTGTTCGACCCGGACGGGTTTCGCGGCTGGTCGGGCGGCGAGCGCGACCACGTCAGCATCACCCCTGCCGCCAGCACCCCGGGCTACCTGCCGGGCGCCGTGCAACCCGGTGAGTGGCAGATAGTGCTGGGGCTGTACTCCCTACCCCTCGAAGGAGTGGACGTGGCGGCTACCGTCATCCTGGACGGCTCGCCCGTGCCGGCTCCGGACGCTCCTGACCGTCCGTTGCGGCCGGAACGGAACTTCAGTCCGCCGGCCGAGGAGGGCCGGCGCTGGGTGGCGGGGGATCTGCACGCCCACACCCTGCACTCCGATGGGAAGCTGTCGGTTGACCAACTGGCGACCCTGGCGGTATCGACCGGCTTGGACTACCTGGCCGTGACCGATCACAACACGATCAGTCACCACCGGGAACTGCCGGCCGCCTCCCGCCGGTACGGGATCACGCTGCTCGCCGGCCAGGAGGTGACCACCCCGGAGGGTCACGCCAACTGCTTCGGCGAGGTTGGCTGGGTCGACTTCCGCGAGGGCAGCGACGCGTGGATAGAACAGGGACGTCGCCGCGGCGGGATCCTCTCCGTGAACCACCCGGTGGCTCCGGGCTGTTCATGGCATCGACCCCTCGACCAGGCCCCGGACCTGGTGGAGCTGTGGCACTGGACCTGGGACCGGCTCTCGCCGGAACCGATCGCCTGGTGGAGGTCCTTCGGCGCCCACACCCCGGTAGGGGGGAGCGACTTCCACAACCCCGAGTTTCATCGGCTGGGGTCTCCCACCACATGGCTGGAGGTTCCGGCCGGAGAAGACCTGGAGCCCGGTCATCTGCTGGAAGCGCTCCGATCGGGGCGGGTAACCGTCTCCGCCGACCCCGCAACGCCTCCGATCGTCGTTCACGACGGACGCGTGGTCGTTTCTGACGCTGACAGCACAGTCCTCATCTCCGGTGACGGGCGGAGGCTCCCCGTGAGCGGCAACAGCTTCAGCGTCAGGGCTACACCGGGACTTTGGGTCCTGGTCGGCGGCGACGGGAGGTGCCTCTCCATGTGCCAGGTGAAGACAGGGGAATGACAGTCAACTGACTTTACGAGCGAAGGGTTTCCGAATCTATGGACGAACAGTCCCTGGCCTGGGTGCAGAAGTTCGAGCAGGACGTGATCCGACCGGCCATCCACCCCCGCAGGCACCCGCTCGAGGTGAGCGCCTACCACGTACGAGGGGAGCCTGTGCCCGTCGCCGCGGCCCTGGGGGGCGACTATGTGCCTGTGCAGGTCGGTGACAGCTGGGGGGCCATGTGGGACACCACCTGGTTCCGGATGCAGGCCGAGATACCCCGGGAGTGGGAGCATGGCACCGTAGCGGCACTCCTCCACCTCGGAGGCGACGCCGAAGTCGGCTTCAGCGCTGAGGGCCTGATCTGGAGCCCTTCGGGGACACCCCTGCAAGGGCTGCACCACGAGCACCGGCAGTACCTCGTAACCGAGCAGGCCGTCCCGGGCGATCAGGTCGAGTTCTTCGTCGAGGCCGCCGCCAACCCCATCCCGCCGTGGGGATGCGACCGCTGGCCTCTGCTGACGCCCGACTACACCGGGGACCCGCTCTACAAGCTGGGACAGGCAGAGCTCTCCCTGGTCGACCGGCGCGTCGAGCAGTTGGACTTCGATGTCCAAGTACTGCTGGAGATGGTCGAGCAACTGCCCGACAGGGCAGAAGAGATCCTGGATCTCCTCTGCGCAACCCTGGCCACCGTCGACCCGGACCAGGTCGGAGCGAGCGCCGGGGAGGCGGCATCCAAGCTGGCGAGGGCTTTCGGCCTTCAGTCCTCTTCACCGTTCCTTCTGACTGCAACCGGGCACGCCCATATCGACTCGGCTTGGCTGTGGCCCGTTCGGGAAACCAAACGGAAGTGCGCACGCACCTTCTCGAACCAGTTGCGCCTCATGGAGCTCTACCCCGAACACCGCTTCGCATGTAGCTCGGCAGCCCAGTACCAGTGGATCAAAGACGACTACCCCGCCCTCTACGACCAGATCCGGGCCCGGGTCCGCGAAGGGCGCTGGGAGCCCATCGGCGGCATGTGGGTGGAGCCTGACACCAATGTCCCTTCGGGTGAATCGTTGGTCAGGCAGTTCGTCTACGGAAAGCGGTTCTTCGCCGAGGAGTTCGGTGTCGAGACGGCCGAGATGTGGATTCCGGACGTCTTCGGCTACTCCGCGGCGCTACCGCAGATCGCCCAGCAGGCCGGGGTCGACGTTCTGGTGACCCAGAAGCTCAGCTGGAACGACACCAACGTCTTCCCCCACTCCACGTTCTGGTGGCAGGGTCACGATGGAAGCCGGGTGATGACGCACTTTCCCCCGGCCAACACCTACAACGGCAACTTCTCGATCCGACAGTTGGCCGAGTCCCAGGGCAACTACAAGGATCATGACCGCTTCGACCGGGGTCTCTACCCGTTCGGTTTCGGCGACGGTGGTGGCGGTCCCACGGCGCGCATGCTGGAGACGGCGCGGAGAGCACAAGACCAAGCCGGGCTCCCCAGGGTGGAGATCGGATCAGTCGGATCCTTCCTCGACCGCCTGCGGGCTGAGCAGCCGGACCTGGCCACGTGGACCGGAGAGCTCTACCTGGAGACCCATAGGGCGACGCTCACCACCCACGCCGACGTGAAGCGGAACAACCGGCGCGCCGAGGAGTCGCTGCGCGCCGCGGAGATGTGGTCCGTGGCCGCCGGCACCGATCGTCGCCCAGAGTTGGATCAGGCCTGGAAGGACCTGCTGCTCCAGCAGTTCCACGACATCCTCCCGGGATCGAGCATCCACTGGGTGTATCAGGACGCAGCAGCCGCTCATTCCGAGATACGAGCCACCGCCGACGGGGTGGTCAGCGAAGCACAGGCTGCTCTCGCCGGAAGCGGCGGCGAGGCGGTGGCTTTCAACGCTTCCTCGTATGACCGAACCGAAGTGGTCGAGGTTGACAAGCAGCTCCGTGTGGTGTCGGTTCCGGCGTGCGGTTGGGCGCCGGCGGCGGCGTCAAGCCACAGCTTCGACCCTGTTGCGGCCGGGGACGGCTGGATGGACAACGGGCTGCTCCGGGTGACCTGGAATGAGAGCGGCCTGCTCACGTCGATATGGGATCACGAAGCGGGAAGGGAGGTGCTGGCTGAGGGGCGAAAGGGCAACGTCTTCCAGCTTCTCGCCGACAACCCCCGCCAGTACGATGCCTGGGACATCGAGCGGAGCGCCTTCGACGAGGTCACCGACCTGACAGACATCGACTTGATCACCGTCGGGCAGAGCGACCCCCTCCGTTGCAGTGTCCGCTTCACTCGGAGCTTCGGCAGGTCTTCCATCTCACAGCTCATGAGCCTGGATGCCGGTTCCCGCCGGCTGACGTTCGATACCGAGGTGGATTGGCACGAAGACCACCTCTTCCTGAAGGTGGCGTTCCCGGTCTCGGTTCACGCGTCCCGGGCCACGTACGAGATTCAGCACGGGCACATCGAACGACCGACCGTCACCAATACGTCATGGGACGAAGCTCGCTTCGAAGTCTGCGGTCATCGCTGGGCGGACCTGAGCGAGCCGGGGTACGGCGTTGCCCTGTTGAACGACTCCAAGTACGGCTACGACATCAAGGGCAACGTCATGCGGCTTTCGCTTCTCAAGGCACCCGGTTACCCCGACCCGGAGGCCGACCGTGGAGTGCACCATTTCGCTTACGCGCTCCTCCCCCATGTCGGAGATCTGCGCTCCCCGGGATCGGTGGTGGAGCAGGCGGAGTGGTTCAACCTGCCCGTGGCGATCGTGCCGGGATCGGCGGGCGCGGCCGGTCGGATAGTCCGGGTGGACCGTCCCGGCGTCAGCGTCGAGGCAGTGAAGTGGGCGGACAGGAGCGACGGGGTTGTAGTAAGACTCTGCGAGGTGTGGGGTTCGCGGGGCTCGGCGAAGGTGAGCCTCGACCGGCCCTTCAGTACGGTCTCACGGACCGATCTCCTCGAACGGGAAGTCTCGCCGCTCGAGCACAGTGCCGGAACGGTGGAACTGCAGCTGAGACCCTATGAACTTGTCACCCTGCTGTTCCGTTAGCCGGCCGGCGAACCCTTCGGCTCGCCATGTCCAGTGAAGGAGATCGCTGCGATGCCCGATGAACCTCGCGAACCGATCCTCAGTGGCGACGCGCTCGCCCGCTACTCCCGGGACGGCTATCTGTGCTTCAGGAAGAACCTGTTCACCCCGGCTCAGCTGGACACCTTGGACTCGATTTTCGAGGAGCATCGGTACGCTGACCCGCAGCGGCAGGGAGACGAGTTCGACACGCCACACTTCAGCGACCCTCGGCTCTTCGAGTACCTGCTCGCCCCGCATGTCCTTGATCTGGTCGAATCCATAATCGGCCCTGACATCATCCTCTGGTCCAGTCACTTCCTGTGCAAGGACCCCCGGGTGGGGCGGGCCACTCCCTGGCACTCCGACTCCGCCTACTGGCACGGTCGGCTCGACTCCTACGACAAGATCGTGACCATCTGGCTGGCTGTCGACGATGTCGATGCCGGCAACGGCTGCATGCAGGTGATCCCCGGGTCGCATCTGACGGCTCCGGGCTTCGAGGCCTATGTGCCGGTGGACGGGGCCAGGCACTCCTTCGCCGACGCCTTGGCGAGTGTAGATCCCGCCCAGGCCAGGTCTTTGGAGTTGCGTAGGGGGGAGTGCTCCTTGCACGACGGCCGCATTGTCCACGGAGCGGACCCCAACACCAGCGACCGGAGAAGGCTCGGTTACACCATGCGGTATCTGGCCGCGTCCGTGACCGTGAACCCGCAGCGCAACGCCGGGCACCGCTTGTGGCTGGCCCGGGGGCGAAGTCTCGCGCCGAACAAGCTGGAGATGGTGCTCCCGCGATAGACGGATCTCACACCAGCCGGTAGATCCTCGCGGCGTTGTCATGGAACAGGGCCGACTTCTCCGACGCGCTCGCTCCTGCGACGATCCGCTTGAAGGCGTTCCAGAGGACGACGTAGCTGCAGGACCGCTTGTCGACGGGGAAGTTCGACTCGAACATGCACCGCTCGACACCGAAGCGCTCGATGCACCATCGGATCTCCCGGCCCCACACCTCCGCGAGCTCCTCCGAGCTGGGCTCGCTGGGGCGTCGGTGCCAGTCCTGCCCGTAGATCGGCATCCCTATGCCGCCGAGCTTGAGCACCACGTTCTCGCAGCGGGCCAGGTCCTCCATGCCCCGTCGCCACACCTCCAGCACCTCCTCCCGTCTCCCGGCGTACGGCCCGATGCCGATCGGACCGCCCAGGTGGTCGACGACGATGACCGTCCCGGGAGCGGCCCTGGCCGCGTCGGTCAGCTCGGGGAGCTGGGGGTGGTACAGGTAGGCGTCGAAGGTGTGACCGGCCCGACCGAGGGCCACGAGCCCGGCCCGGAACGCCGGGTCGGCCAGCAGGTGGGCCGGCGGGTCGGTGTGCGACGTGTGGATGTCAGGGCTGTCATCGCGCGAGGCGACCTGGCGGACGCCCCGGAAGCGGCCCCCGCCGGCATCGACGTGGGCGGCCAGCACGTCTTCCAGGCCGGGGTCGCGCAGGTCCGCGTAACCGACTATCGCGGCGATCACCGACCCCGGGTCGGCGGAGGATTCGCTGCGTCCCGCCTCCGCCGCCACGAACTCGGTCTCTCCTACCGGTCGGAAAAATTCCGGGCCCTCGCTGCGCCAAGCCGATCCGCACTCGACGAACACCGTCATGCGGACGTTGTGGCCGGTCCCGGTGTCGGCCCGCAGCTCCTCGAGCATGTAGCGGCTGTCGGGGTAGTCCCACAGATGATGGTGGGGATCGCAGATGGGCAGGTCGGGCTCGAGGGCGGCTTCGCTCACGCCCTAACCCTTAGTCGCTCCTCGGTCCGTTGTCGACCGGAGCGGCCGGCCGCCGTACAAGACCCGTAAGCTCGCCTGATGGGATCGTTCTGCCAGCACGCACGCGACGGCCATCTCTTCATCGTGACGATCGACCGGCCGGAGGTGATGAACGCTCTTCACCCTCCTGCCAACATCGAGCTGGGTGAGGTCTTCGACGAGTTCGCCGCGGATCCCGACCTGTGGATCGCCATCGTCACCGGCGCCGGCGACCGGGCCTTCAGCGCCGGGAACGACCTCAAGTACCAGGCCGCCGGGGGCGAACGCCTCCCGCTGCCGCCGTCGGGTTTCGGCGGGCTGACCTCCCGGTACGACCTGACCAAGCCGGTGATCGCCGCCGTCAACGGCGTGGCCATGGGCGGCGGCTTCGAGATCGCCCTGGCCTGCGACATCATCGTCGCCGACGAGCGGGCCACCTTCGCCCTGCCGGAGGTGAGGGTGGGGCTGGCCGCGCTGGGCGGCGGAGTGCACCGCCTCCCCCGGGCCATCGGCGTGCAGCGGGCCATGGGCATGATCCTGACCGGCCGGCACGTCAGCGCCGCCGAAGGCCTGGCGCTGGGGTTCGTGAACGAGGTCGTCCCGGCCGGAACCGCCCTGGAAGGCGCCAGGCGATGGGCGACGCAGATCCTCGAGGCGTCGCCCATGTCGGTGAGGGCGTCCAAGCAGGCGGTGCTGCACGGCCTGGAGCACGCCGGCGTGGCCGCCGCCAGCCAGGGGACGTATTCGGCGGTGACCGAAATGGTCCGCTCCGAGGACTTTGTCGAGGGGCCGCGGGCGTTCGCCGAGAAGCGCCCGCCGAACTGGAAGGGCCGCTAGCTGCTCAGGGGTCGATGCGGGCCGTGGCCTGCCCGGAGAAGACCTCGGTTCCCTGCTCGTTGACCGTGCTGACCCTTAGATCGGCGAGGTGCTCGCCGTGATCCTCGCGGACCGCTTCCACCTCGATCCGGGCGGTCAGGGTGTCACCGGGCCACACCTGAGCGGTGAACCGGCCG